>NZ_JBPQTX010000385.1:0-6008 GCF_051386555.1 Streptomyces sp. URMC 126 | reverse complement strand
GGCGGGGGAGGCGCGTCCCACGACCGTAACCGGTCAGGCGTCCGCGTCCGCCCCCGGCCGCCGCCCGGCCGCGAGCGTCGCCGGCGCGTAGCCGAACTCGGCCGGGACGTCCACTCCCAGCGCCCGGGCCAGCGGGACCATCACGGCGAGGTGGTGGACGGCGTGGTGGGCGACGAACACCAGCTCCCGGCCCACCGTCGACGGCGTCCGCGCCACCGAGCCGTCCGGGGCCACCACGCTCACCACCTCGACCGGGCGCCGCAGGTCACGTGGTGTGACGGTCCGGACGAGCTTCCGGACGTGGGCCAGCCGGGCCAGCGCCGCGGCGCGGTCCGTCTCGACCGGGCCGCCCCGCGTGCGGCGGTCGTAGTCGACGGTGCCGCTGCCGGCGCCCGCGAGGATGGCCGTGTAGTGGTCCACGCAGTGCCGGACGTGCCCGGCGATAGGGCTCGCCCCGCGCGGGCGGTGCAGGTACTGGTCGTCGGTGAGTATGCCCACCAACTCGCCGACCTGCCCGAGCGGTTCGGCGGCGCACGTGGTGACGGAAGCTGTGGTGCCGGGCGCGGCGCCGGCGGTCGTGGGATCGTCCAATGGTCGTCTTCGCCTTCCTCGCGGTGCCCTCGGCTCGCTCCCCCGTGCCGTCCACGGTAGCGCTCCGCGACCGGCGGAAGGGCGGCTTCACCGGTTCCGGGGACCTCCGGCGGCCGGGTCGGCCGAGCCGCACGCCGGTGGGCCGGAAGACGCCTCAGGTCATCCGCGTGCCCGCCGCACGCGGCCGTCACCGTCCGGGCCGTGTTCACGACCACGGGCGCGCGGGGCCTCCCTCCCTCGAGGCCCCGCCGGGCGGCGCCCGGCAGGGCCTCGGCGTCAGCCTCGCGCCCGGCCCGGTGGAGCGTCAGGGCCGTGACGAGCTGTCACCCCACCGACGGACGCTCGTCCGGGGCGAAGAGCGGCCGGTCCGCCCCGAAGGCGCCGCCCGCGGCGAAGAAGCGGGCCACGTCCCCCTCGCCCACGTCGGCGAGGCGCGCGGGGGTCCAGCGGGGCGTCCGGTCCTTGTCGACGACCTGCGCCCGGATGCCCTCGACGAGGTCGGGCGAGGACAGCGCCGCGCACGACACCCGGAACTCCTGCTCCAGCACAGCCTCCAGCGACTCCAGGCCGCGCGCCGAGCGGAGGGCGGCGAGGGTGACCTTGAGCGAGGTGGGGGAGCGGCCGAGGAGGGTGTCCGCGGCCTCCTTGGCGGCCGGGGAGCCGTGCGCCGCCAGCCGTTCGACGATCTCCTCGACGGTCGGGGCCGCGTAGCAGGCGTCGATCCACTCCCGGTCCTCGGCGAGCCGGCCGGGCGGGGCCGGGCGGACGTGGCGGGCCAGCACGTCGTCCACCGGGGCCATCGCGAGCTCGGCCGCCAGCGCGGGCAGGGACGCGGCGGGGACGAAGTGGTCGGCGAGCCCGCACAGCAGCGCGTCCGCGGCGCCGACCGTCGTACCGGTGAGGCCGAGGTGGGTGCCGAGTTCCCCGGGCGCGCGCGAGAGCAGGAACGTGCCGCCGACGTCCGGGACGAAGCCGATGCCCGTCTCCGGCATGGCCACCCGCGAGCGCTCGGTGACGATCCGGACGCTCCCGTGCGCCGACACCCCGACGCCGCCGCCCATGACGATGCCGTCCATCAGGGCCACGTACGGCTTGGGGTAGCGGGCGATACGGGCGTTGAGCCGGTACTCGTCCCGCCAGAAGTCCGCCGACGCGGCGCCGCCGCCCGCGCGGACGTCGTCGTGGATCGCGCGGATGTCGCCGCCGGCGCAGAGCCCTCGGTCGCCGGCGCCGTCGAGGACGACCGTCCGGACGGCCGGGTCCCGTTCCCAGGCGGCCAGGGCCGCGTCGATCCGGCGGACCATCGGGTGGGTGAGGGCGTTGAGGGCCCGGGGCCGGTCGAGGGTGATCCGGGCGGCGTGGCCCTCGGTCCGCAGGAGGACGTGGTCGTCGGCGGTCATCGGGCGGCTCCGGGCAGCCCGTAAGCAGGGGTCGGGGGAGGGGTCGGGTGCATGCTCTCGCTCGTCCTTCCAGGGTCCGGTGGTCCGGGCGGGACGGCGAACGGCGGCTGGTGGCTCCCCCGTACGCCCGCGCGGCCCCCGTCGGCGCGTACCTTCCGGCACATCCTGCCCCGCCTGCCCCCGCCGAAGCATCCGTCACAGACGAAAAGCGGGGCGCCGTTCCATGTGGTGGCGGCCACACGGAACGACACCCCGCGCTCAGGGGGCGGTGCGGTCAGGGGACGGTGAGCGGCCGGCGGCGGACGGCCGGGGGGACCAGCAGCCGTTCGGCGAGCTCCCCGAAGAGCAGGCCGAACGCGCCCCAGAGCGTGCCCTGGACGGCGAGCGCGGCGAGCCGGAACCGCCACAGCACGTCGGCCGGGAAGTCGTCCGGCACCTCGTCCACCGGCGGCAGGAACGCGTACGCCGCCCCGACGGCGACGAGCAGCGCGGCACCGGCGGCCACCGTCGCGTGCCACCCGCCCAGCCGGGGCGCCAGCGTGCGGCCCAGGACGACCGCGCCGACGCACAACAGCACACTCAGTACGATCATCAGGAAGTACAGCGCCGTGCGCCGGCCGATGGTGTCCGGGTCGCCCACCGACGGCGGATTGGCGGGGTACTTCAGGAACGGGACGACGTACAGGGCCAGCAGCGCGCCGCCGGCCACCAGCACGGCCGCGGCGCGCGGCCCGAACCGGCCGACGCGGCCCAGCGCGACGCAGAACGCCAGCGCGGCCAGGCCGCCCAGCGCCACGCCGTAGACCAGGACCGCGGTGGCCAGGCCGGCCGTCGACTGCAGGGTACGGCCGACGGGTTCGCCGCCGCCGTGCCCGTGCTCGTGGGCCGCCTCGAAGGCGATGGCCGCGTCCACGTGGGGCTCGCCCAGCAGATAGGCCACGGCCAGGGCGAGCAGCCCCGCGCCGAGCCCGGCGAGCATCCCGCGGACCAGCAGCGCCCGGACGGGGACGGACGTCACGGTGGGTGTCCTCCCGCCGGTCAGTGGCACGGGAAGCCGAGCAGGTGACGGCCGTCGTGGACCCACTCGTGCACGGTCTCGCCGGCGAGCAGGGAGGTGGCGCCCTGTTCCGCGCCGACGAAGTAGAGCAGGGCCAGTGTCAGCAGGCCGACGAGGACGGCCCAAGGGGCCAGTTCCTTCAGGGATATGGGAGTGACGGCCGGGGTCTCGGCGGACGTGCCGGACGGGGTGAGAGCGGACGATGCCATGGCAGAACCTCCTGGGGGAGTGTCGCGTCCCGTTCCTCGGGTGCCGGACGACGAGGGGCGGGTCTGACTCCCCGGGCGCCGCGTGGAACGCCCCGGAACACAGTGGCGCGACCGTGCCGGATTCCCACCGGCTTCCGTCACCCTTCGTCGTGTCGTCGTGACCGTACCGTTTGAGCCACCCCCGCGCCATGGACGAGGGGAGGCGCACCCGCGCGCCGCCGGGCGCGAAATGCCTGGCCATGCCGGGTGCGTGGGGACGGAGACGGGAGAAGGGGCGGATGTGGTGACGGTTCGGGTGACGCTGGTCGCGTCGGTGATGACGGCGGCCCTGCGGGCGGCGCGGTTCGACGACGACACGCCGGGGGAGGCGGAGTTGCGGCAGGTTCGTGCCCGGGCGGGTGTTCTCGCCGGTCTGTCCGGATCGGGAGGGTTCCGGAGGGTGTACACCGGGCCGGAAGCGCGCTGCCGGGCGACGGCCGAGGCCCTGGGGGTGCACTCCGTGCCAGCACCGGAGTTGGGCGATCCGGACGTGGGGGAGTGGCGGGGCCGGACGCTGGCGGAGATCGCGGCCGCCGACCCCGCCGGGGTCGCCGCCTGGCTGACCGACCCGGACGCGGCCCCGCACGGCGGAGAACCGCTGCGCTCCCTGCTCACCCGCACCGGCGGCTGGCTGGCGTCACAGGCGGAACGGGGTGGCCGGGTGCTCGCCGTCGCCGGCCCCGCCGCCGTCCGGGCCGCCGTGGTCAGCGCGCTGGACCTGCCGCCGGACGTCTTCTGGCGGCTGGACGTACCGCCGCTGTCACGCACGGACCTCACCGGCCGGTCCGGACGGTGGAACTGGCGCTGCGCGGCGCCGCTTTGAGGGCCGCTCGCCCGAAGGGCCCGCCACCCGGGCGGAGTCGGCGCCGGGCGGGCGGCCGTCCGGCCTCGCCGACGGTCGGCCGGACGTCGGAAAGGGTTCACCGGAAATTGGCAGAAAGCCGTGGTTGATGGCACTCAGTGCCACTGCCACAGTCGTGGTGCGGCCCGACGCTCCGGCGGCCCGGCGAGCGCGCCCCTCCGGCGTGCCCGTCGGCATGCGGCACGGCACTCCGCCCACCGGCCCCCGGCGCCCGTCACCCTCCGCCCGCGTACGGCGGAACGGCACGGGCCGCGCACGATCGCTCGGCAGCACTGCGGCGGGACCGACGGGCCGTGGCCCGTACCCCGCCGGCGGAACGGACGCACCTTCGAGGCGACACCGGGAGACGGTCATGGTTGAGGCAGGGACGGCGGCGGTCGAGACGGCCCGGGAGCTGGCGCGGCGGTGGGCGGAGGAACCCCGCTGGAAAGGCGTGGAGCGCACCTACGCGGCCGAGGACGTCGTCCGGCTGGCGGGCAGCGTCCACGAGGAGCACACCCTGGCCCGGCGCGGCGCCGAGCGGCTCTGGCGGGAGCTGCACGAACGCGACTACATCCACGCGCTCGGCGCCCTGACCGGCGGTCAGGCGGTGCAGCAGGTACGGGCGGGACTGCGCGCGATCTACCTGTCGGGCTGGCAGGTGGCGGCCGACGCCAACCTGGCCGGCCAGACCTACCCCGACCAGAGCCTGTACCCCGCCAACTCGGTGCCGGCGGTGGTGCGCCGCATCAACAACGCGCTGCTGCGGGCGGACCAGATCGCCACCGCCGAGGGGGACTCCTCGGTGGACTGGCTGGTGCCGATCGTGGCCGACGCCGAGGCGGGCTTCGGCGGCCCGCTCAACGCGTTCGAGCTGACCAAGGCGATGATCGCCGCGGGCGCGGCGGGCATCCACTACGAGGACCAGCTGGCCTCGGAGAAGAAGTGCGGACACCTGGGCGGCAAGGTGCTGGTGCCCACCGGGCAGCACATCCGCACCCTCAACGCGGCCCGGCTGGCCGCGGACATCGCCGGCGTGCCCACGGTGATCGTCGCCCGTACCGACGCGCTGGCCGCCAACCTGCTCACCAGCGACGTGGACGAGCGCGACGCCCGCTTCTGCACCGGCGAGCGCACGGCGGAGGGCTTCTACCGTGTCGAGCCGGGCATGGCCCCCGTGATCGCCCGCGGTCTCGCCTACGCCCCCTACGCCGACCTGCTGTGGGTCGAGACCGGCACCCCGGACCTGGCGCAGGCCAAGGAGTTCGCCGAGGCGATCCACGCCGAGTACCCCGACAAGATGCTCGCCTACAACTGCTCGCCGTCCTTCAACTGGAAGGCCGCGCTCGGCGACGACGAGATCGCCGAGTTCCAGCGCGAACTGGGCGCCATGGGCTACCGGTTCCAGTTCATCACCCTGGCCGGGTTCCACTCTCTCAACCACGCCATGTTCGACCTCGCGCGCGGCTACGCCGAGCGCGGCATGACGGCGTACGTGGAGTTGCAGGAGCGGGAGTTCGCCGCGCAGGAGCAGGGCTTCACCGCCGTCAAACACCAGCGCGAGGTGGGCACCGGCTACTTCGACCTGGTCTCCACGGCCGTCAACCCCGCCTCCTCCACCACCGCCCTCACCGGCTCCACCGAGGAGGAGCAGTTCCACTAGCCCCACCAGCCGGGCGGTTCCGTTCGCCGGCGGCCGGGCAGCCGCTCCGGCGGGACCCGTTCCGAACGGAACGGCTCCCGCCGGAGCGGTTTCCCCGGAGCGCCACCAGGGCAGGTCCCCTGCGGGCCCGGCGCGGGGGACGCCACCGTTCCGTTTGCGCGGACCCCCGGCCCCCTCTCCCGTTCCCCCTCCGCCCGCACGCCCGCAC
>NZ_JBPQTX010000384.1:0-6012 GCF_051386555.1 Streptomyces sp. URMC 126 | reverse complement strand
GGGTTGGGCCGAGGTTGGGCCGGGGTTGGGGCCGGGGCGTCCCGGCCCGCCCGCCCGAAGCGGCCGCGTCGAAGTCCGGGACCCCGACCGAGCAGCGTCAGGACTCGGCGAGGCAGTGGCGTACCCTTCTCCCGCGCGTCGGCGGACAAGCGCCGGCGGCTCGGGGTGCGCCGCGGCCCCGCTGTCAGCATTTCGGGCGCAGTTCGGGGTCGCGGACGTGGACCGCGCCCGTCCTGTCGATATGCAGGAATTCGGCCTTTCCGTCTCCGTCGACGTCGGCGAACCGAATCTCCGCCGGAGGGGCGTCGGTGTCCGGCACGATCTGACAGATGTCGTCATTGACGATGCCCGATTCCGCGCCGCTTCGGTTGAGCCAGCCCCGTGCGCCGCCCTTGGGGGTGATGAGGACCGGATCGGCACGCCCGTCCCCGTCGAGGTCGGCGAATCGCATTTCCCGGTTGAAGACGGTTGTGAGAGCCCTCGTGGGAGGGGACCATTTCAGACGCTTGTGTCCGTCCTCGTCCGTGAATCCCCGGTTGAACCAGACGGTGACTTCGCTGCTCGGTTCTATCCACAGGTAGTCGACGCGTCCGTCTCCGTCGATGTCCGCGAACTGGATCTCCTTGAGATCCGGCATACGGCCGGCGGTGGCGAGCAGGGGAACGCCGACGTCACCGTCGTATCCGCGCATGCACATGCGGGCGCCTGGCGGATTCTCTTCGATCCAGGTGTGGAGGGTCACCCTGCCGGTCCGGTCCACCGCCATGCAGTCGGGCCGGCCGTCACGGTCGATGTCGCCGAAGCGCAACGCGGCGCCGTACGCATCGGGACCAGGGGCGTACGAGTTCTCCCCTTTCCCGCCGTAACGCAGGCGCTCGTCCTTGACTCCGCCGTTCCACCAGAAGCGGAAGGTCTGGTCTTTGGCGACCGCGAGGTATTCGGCCTTCCTGTCCTGGTTGAGGTCGACCAACCAGAACGTGTCCGTGGCCGGAAACCTCTCGGGCGGAGTGACACCGCCGTCCTCCCGTACCGGGCTCGGGGTCCGCGAACCGGCTTCCGCGAGAGGCGAGTTGCCGGCCGCCTTCCACGGCATCGGGGCGAAGTACAGGACCGGGGCGACGACCGCCAGAGCGACGGCCAGGGTGATCGCGGTCACCCGGCGCCGCCGCTTCCCGGGGGGTTCTTCCGCGGCCGGAGCACGGGTGAGGGGGCCCGCCGGTTCGGGTCCCGCCTCCGCTTCCGGCCCGGGTACGTAGGGTTCGCTTCGCGTGGCAAGGAGGAGACGGCGGAGCGCGGTGTACGTCCGGTGCCGGGGCGAATCGGCCTTGAGAATGCCGGAGTGGTCACCCGGCAGGGCGGAACTGTCCGGAAAGACGGACTGTGCCGAGGCGCGGGGCACCACGCCGTCGCTCTCACCCGCGTAGACCGTCACCGGTATGGGACAGGTCCGGTCGGTGACCTCGGTGGCGTGCACGACATCACGCACCACCGTGCGCAGGGTCTCGCTGACCCGGTCGTTCAACGGGCGGAGATCCTTCTCCTGCGGATGGCGCACGCCCAACGCACGCCGTCGCAAGGAGAGCAGCAGTTCGGAGCCGTTGCTCGGGCAGGCGAGCATGACCAGCCGCCGGATCCGGGCGAGTTCGCCGCCTCTGCCGTCGTGCAGCATGCGCACCAGATAGCGCTGGGCGACCAGCCCGCCCTGGCTGTGGGTGACCAGGAACAGCTGGTCGAACGCGCCGGCTTCCGTGACCAGGTATTCCTTGAGGCTGTCCGCGACCGTTTCGATCGACGGAAGGACCCGCAGCGGATTGACCGAAAGCAGCCCGGTCGCATACTCGAACGTCAGCGGTTCGACGAACCCGAGCCCCCGGGTCCGCGGCGATCAGCGCGCGCAACGGCTCCCACACCTTCGGCCCGGACATGAACCCGTGAATCATCACGAGCCCCAGTCGGCTGTCCCCCACGATGCCGGCCCCCTCACCACGAGACGGAGCTTCCACCGTAATCCCGGCCCCGGTCCCTTTCCTCGCGAGCGAAACGGGAGTGGCCAAAAGCCTGCTCCGGAATCGGGGTCAGGGACGTGTCACGGACGCCGCCGCGGGCTCGGCCCGGTGCCGACAGTCGCGCAGTCCTGCGTGACGCTCGTCGCTAGCCATGGTCGACCTCATAAGCCGACGACTCGCCCGCGAACCGACCCCGAACCGGCCCGACGCCCGAGCACACCAAGTCAGAAGGAGGAGCCCTGAACAGGGCAGTGCCAGTCAGCCGAGTCGATCGCGTTCCCCTCCGCGTCGCTGAGGTGGAAGCAGTTGCCGTTGACCCACACCGCGACCGATTCGGGCTGGTGGTCGACCTGGAACGGCTCGTCCCCACGCAGAGTCCCGGACCATGAACCATCCGCCGCAGGCGAGTGGGTGACGACGACCCACCTCTGCTTCGGGAGAATTCGATACGTATCCGCCCAGGGCTCAACGGTCAGCTCCAACGTCGCGTCACCGCCGTTGCCGATCAGTAGCCGCGCTGTTCCCCCGGTGGCCACTCGTGGCCCCCCCTTACCTCAACGGACGATCCCGCACTCAACCGCAGTCCTCGCGGGCTTTCAGGACCCGATCGTGGCACGCACGTTCACCTGATCCAAGCGGCTGCTCGCCCGGCGTATCAAACAGCCCTGCCGGGACAAAACGCTCTTCCACTGCTCCCCCGATGCCCCCGACACCCCGATGTCCGGTCCGTCGCAGCCGCCCCCGGCCGTCGCCGGTGAGGGTGGCGCCACGCCGACGCCGCCCCCGCCCAGCCGTCTCGAAGGGCACGGTCACCCTGCGCGACCATTTCCCAAGGTCTGTGCCCGAGCCCGCAATTGCTGGACGAAAACAGGACCTCTCGACAGCGGTGCCGGACGAGGTCGCCTTCCGACGCTCCCGACGACGGCACGCTCCGGGCGCCGCCCCCTGCCGGCAGCGGCCTACGCTGCATCCCATGGGTACCGACATATACGGCTGCGTCGAGGTGAGGGAGCCGTGCGCCGACGAAGACTGGTACGACGGGCCGCCCTGGCGGCGCGCCCTTGATCTGTTCCCGCTGTACGCGAACCGGGACTACACCGCGTTCGCCTGCCTCTTCGGCGTCCGCGACACCGGCCTCTGGGAGCCGGTCGCCGCCGGCCGCGGGCTGCCGCCGGACGTGTCGCCCGACCTGCGGGCCGAGTACGAGGACGTCGCCGCGCTCGACGCCGCCGTGCACGGCGCGACCTGGGTGACCTGGTCGGAGCTGTCCGCGATGGACCCCGACGTCGCCCCCAAGGGCGTCCGGGGACTGCTCGAACTGCGGGACGACCGCAGCCCGGCCATGACCCACCGCTACTGGATCACCGACGAGTGGCCGCCCGACGCCGTGGAGCGGCTGGGTGCGCGGGCGGCGGCGGACGGCCCGGCGGGCACCCCGTTCGGGGAGTGGCGCACGGACTCCACGCGGGTGAACTACCGAGGGTTCACCCGCCGGGACGCGGTGGGCCCGGGAACCGGCTGGGAGCACGTGTTCGCCGTCATGGCGGCGCTCGCCGGCCGTTTCGGGGACGAGGGTGTCCGGTTGGTCGTGTACTTCGACTGAGCGGGCTCTTCGGAGTCGCGGCCGCGCGGGACGAACGAGCCGGTCGGCGACTCGCGCCGACCCGCTACGGCGTCGGCCGGTACGCCACCACAGCCCGTGGCATCACCGCCGCCCGCCATGACCATGTTCTGGCCCTCACCAAGCGACGCACCGACCCCGCCGGCGCTGCCCGCCTCCCTGTGCGCTCTGCTCGTCCTGACCGACCTCGAAGTCAGCCGCTGACTGTCTGCGGCGGGTAGGGAGATCCTCATGCGGGACAGTGGGGCTAGGGCCACCGCCGATACGCACGCCAGCCGGATTCCTCGCCGCCGCGCTGATCCATAGCGTCCACGCCATGACGCTCTCAACCGGGTCCTTACCGCTCGTCAACCGACGACGCGGCCTGTTCGTCTACCTCGGGGCCGCCTACATCGGCATGTGGTCGGCCATGTCACCCCTCTTGGCCGGTGGTTACCGGCGCGGCGACGCACGCGAGGAGACCGGTGCGCTGGAGCAGGTGTGTATCGCGGCCGCGATGTTGGCCCCTGCTCTCGCCGCGATCCTCGTCGTCCGCTGTGTCGAACGCGGCGGCCGGGTACGGGACAGCCTCGCCCTGCGCTGGACGAAGCCCTGGGGGCGTGGTGCACGGGCCTGCCTGACAGCCTTCGCCGTCCCCGCCGGTCTCACCGCGGCTGCCCTTGCCATTGGCGCCTTCGCCGGCCGCTACCCGTTCGGTGGAGTGCACTGGAACGGGCTCGGCGCGTGGGCGGCAGGAGCCGTGGTGAACATGCTCTTGTCGCTCCCGCTGTTCTTCGGCGAGGAACTGGGCTGGCAGGGTTACCTCTTCCCGCGCCTGGCACGGGACGGTGGCCGCCGGCGCCTGGTCCGGGCGTACATGGTCACCGGCACGGCCTTCGCCCTGTGGCACCTGCCCACGCTGCTGATGGGCGGCCAGTACCCGGGCCGGCCCTGGTATGTGTCAGTGCCTGCCATGCTGGTGAGTTGCATCCTCATACTGCCGGTCTTCACCTGGCTGCGCCTGCGCTCCGGCTCGGTCGTACCGGCCGTCATCGGCCACGCGTTCGTGAGCTCGGTGAGTGTCGGCATGGTCAAGGAGTTCGCTGATCCCGAGGCGGCACTCGATCCCCTGCACATGGGTATGGCCGGATGGCCCGGCTGGATCGTCACGGGCGCGTTCGTCGCCTTCCTGGCGCTGACCGGCCGACTCCGGCCGTCCTTCTACACAGCCCGAGCCACCCCTCACCCCGCGTCGCCCCGCGGACTGTCCGTGCGTGTTCGGCGGAGCCGACCACGGGGCGGCACGCCGGACGGCCGGTCCGTGACCAGGACGCCGGGGCGGACCGGGGCACCCCAGGCGGGAGCGGACGCGCGTCGGCCGGCGCCGTAAGGAGACCGCCGGCCGCTTCAGCGCGTCACCGCCGCGGCGAAGGCCCGGCGGTAGGCGCGCGGGCTGACGCCCGTGGTGCGGCGGAAGCGGTCCCGGAAGGCGGTCGGGGATCCGAACCCCACCTCGGCGCCGATGTGTTCGACGGGCCGGCCGGTGGTCTCCAACAGCTGCTGGGCCCGGCGGATCCGGGCGCGGTGCAGCCACTGCAACGGCGTGGTGCCGGTCTGCTCGCGGAAGTGGCGGGTGAGGGTCCGGGGGCTGACGCCGGCCCGGGCGGCGATGTCGTCGACGGTCAGCGGGCGGGCGAGGTTCTCGCCCAGCCAGTGGAGCAGCGGCTCCAGCGCGGAACCCGCCGGGACGGGCGTGTGGTCGTGGACGATGAACTGCGCCTGCCCGCCCTCCCGTTCCAGGGGCGTCACGGAGATTCGGGCGGTGTCGGCGGCCACCGCGGAGCCGTAGTCGCGACGGACCATGTGCAGACACAGGTCGAGGCCGGCCGCCGCCCCCGCCGAGGTGAGGATCCGCCCGTTGTCGACGTAGAGGACGTCGGGATCGACGTCGACCGCCGGGTGGCCGGCGGCGAGCCGCCCGGCGGCCCGCCAGTGGGTCGTCGCCCGCAGCCCGTCCAGCAGCCCGGCGGCGGCGAGGACGAAGGCGCCCGAGCAGAGGGAGGCGACGCGCGCGCCGTCGTCCGCGGCCCGGCGCAGCGCGGCGCGGACGGCCGCGCCGAGTGGCGCCTCCGGGTCGGCGGTACCGGGCACGACGACCGTGTCCGCGCCCCGCAGCCCGTCCAGCCCCCAGGGCGCCCGCAGGCTGAACTCCCCCGCGTCGACCTCCGGGCGCTCGGCGCAGACACGCACCGCGTAGCCCGGGCTTCCGTCGGGCAGCCGGACGCGGCCGAAGGTCTCCACCGCGATGGAGAGGTCGAACGGGATCACGCGCGGGAGGGCGAGGACGGCGACCGTGTGCATGCGGGGACGGTACCGCCGCCCGGGGCGGCGCGGGCGGGTCGGGTC
>NZ_JBPQTX010000383.1:0-6043 GCF_051386555.1 Streptomyces sp. URMC 126 | reverse complement strand
GGTCCGGGAGGGCTCGGGGAGAGTGCCGGGAGGGCGCCGTTTCGCCACCGGGGCGGGGGGGGCGTCGTCTTCCTCGACCGACCGCCTGCCGCGCTCGGCCGCCGGCCCCGCCGGAAGCTTCGGCTTCCCCGTCGACGGCCTGGTACCGGCACCGGGTGCGGTGACGGCCTGATGCCCGGCGCGCGTCCGGACCGGCGACCGCGCCTCCCGGGCCCGCCACGGCCCCCGCCCGGCTCAGAAGAGGGAGCCCTGCCGGTCCGCCGACGGCAGCGCGCCCTCCAGCTCCAGCAGCCGCCGCTTGCGGTCCACGCCGCCGCCGTAGCCGGTGAGGCTGCCGTCGGCACCGATCACACGGTGGCACGGCACGATGATCGACACGGGATTCTTGCCGTTCGCCAGCCCGACCGCCCGCGAGGCGCCGGGCGCGCCGATGTGCCGCGCCAGCTCGCCGTAGGACATCGTCTCCCCGTAGGGGATGTCCAGGAGCCCGGCCCACACCCGGCGCTGGAAGGGGGTTCCGCGCAGGTCCAACGGGACGTCGAAGCGGGTGAGTTCACCGGCGAAGTACGCCGCGAGCTGACGGGCGACCTCGGTGAACGGCGTGGGGTCGGGGTGGCCGAACCCCTCGTCTCCCGGCCGGTGGCGCTGGTCGAGGACGTAGAGGCCGGAGAGCGTGGTGCCGTCGGCGGCCACCAGGGTGAGGGGCCCGTAGGGGCTGTCGATGACGGTGTGTACGGCGGACATGGGGGTTCCGTTCGCTTCCGTTCGGTGTCGGGGACAGTCGATTGGCGGGGGCGGCTGGAGCTCGTACTGCCGGAGGGTACGCGCCGGAGCCGGCCGGCGGGTGGGGGGCGGAGCGTCGCGGGCGCGGGCCTGCCCGCCCGGCTCCCGGCGTCCGGGGCCCTCGCGGCGGAGCCGTGCTGCCGGGGTCCGGGGCGGAGCCCTGGAAGAAACGGTGAAATGGGGGTGCCCCCTCTGGGGGAGGGACCGGGGCACACCCCACACCGGGCGCACACCCCCGGCACCCCGTCCCCGTCACACGCGCCCCTCTCGGGGGCGCCCCGGCATCCGGGCCGCCGGGTGGTCGTCCGCCGACCACAGGTACTGCACCGCGTAAGCGCGCCACGGCCGCCAGGCCGCCGCGTGCCGGGTGAGGGCGCCGGGGGTGGCGGGCAGGCCGAGGCCGGCCGCCGCCCGGCGTACGCCCAGGTCCGTCGGCAGGAAGGCGTCGGGGTCGCCGAGGCCGCGCATGGCGATGATGTCGGCGGTCCAGGGGCCGATGCCGGGTATCCCGGCGAGTCCGGCGCGGGCGCGCGTCCAGTCGCTGCCCACCCCGAGGTCGAGGTCCCCGTCGGCGAGGGCGGCGACGAGGCGGGTGAAGGCGGCGCGGCGGCCGGCCGGCATGGCCAGGGAGGCGGGGTCGAGGGCGGCCAGGGCCTCGGTGGACGGGAACAGGTGGGTGAGGCCGCCGGACGTCTCGACGGGCGTGCCGTGGGCGGTGACCAGCCGGGCGGCCAGGGTGCGGGCGGCGGCGGTGGACACCTGCTGCCCGAGGACGGCCCGCAGGGCGAGCTCCCCGGCGTCCACCGTGCGCGGCACCCGGCGGCCCGGTGCCTTGTCGATCAGCGGTGCCAGGTGCGGGTCGGTGCGCAGCAGCGCGTCGACGGCCTCGGGGTCGGCGTCCAGGTCGAGCAGCCGGCGGCAGCGGCTGATGGCTCCGGCGAGGTCGCGCTGGTCGGAGAGGGCGAGGCGGCAGGCGATGTGGTCGGGCAGGGGGCGGAGGCTGACGGTGCCGTGGCCGTACGGCAGGCGCAGGGTGCGGTGGTACGCGCCGTCGCGCCACTCCTCCACGCCGGGGACGGCGGTGGCGGCGAGGTGGCCGAAGAGGTTGTCGGGGGTGAACGGGGCCCGGAACGGCAGGCGGAGGGTGAGGGCGCCGGGCGTGGCGGGCGGCCGGCCGCGCCCGGCACGGGCCCGGAGTTCGGTGGGGGTCAGGGCGAAGACGGCCCGTACGGTCTCGTTGAACGCGCGGACCGAGGAGAAGCCGGCGGCGAACGCCACGTCGGCCATCGGCAGTTCGCCGGCCTCGATGAGGACGCGGGCGGTCTGCGCGCGCTGGGCGCGGGCGAGGGCGAGCGGTCCGGCGCCGAGTTCGGCGAGGAGCTGGCGTTCGATCTGGCGGGCGCTGTAGCCGAGGCGGGCGGCGAGGCCGGGCACGCCCTCGCGGTCGACCGTGCCGTCGGCGATCAGCCGCATGGCGCGGGCGACGACGTCGGCCCGCTCGTTCCACCGCGGCGAGCCGGGGCTCGCGTCGGGCCGGCAGCGCTTGCAGGCCCGGAAGCCGGCCTGCTGCGCGGCGGCGGCGCTCGGGTAGAAGCTCATGTTCCGGTCCTTGGGCAGGACGGCGGGACAGCTGGGACGGCAGTAGATACGGGTGGTGAGGACGGCGGTGAAGAACCAGCCGTCGAAGCGTGGGTCCTTGGACCGCGCGGCCCGTACGCAACGGTCGAAGTCGGTGTGCATGACGTCAAGGATCGGTGGCACGGGCGCCGGAGGCTGGCGGAAATCCGACATGGGCGTCGGCCGCGACTGTCAACACTCATTGACACACCCGCACCCTGTCATCCATGGTTGACGCATGGCCGGAACGAACGCGAAGACCGGAACGGACACGCAAGCCGGAACGGACGCGAAAGACGCGGTCGGCACCACCGAGGCCGCCATGGACACCGATCCGCGCGTGGGGCTGCGCGCCGTCGCCGCGCTGCGGCGGCTGGTAGAACGACTTGAGGCGCTCCAGGTCGCCAACGCCCGCAGGCTGGGCTGGTCCTGGGAGGAGATCGGCACCCAACTCGGCGTCAGCAGGCAGGCCGTCCACAAGAAGCACGCCCGGAGGTAGACGACGATGTTCGAAAGGTTCACCAAGGAAGCCCGGTCCGTGGTGATCGGCGCCCAGAAGGAGGCCCACGCCCTGCACCACCCGCGGATCGGCACCGAGCACCTCCTCGCCGCCGCGGCCGACCGCCCGGAGTCGCCGGGCGGCGCCACGCTCGCCCGCCTCGGCATCACGGCCGAGACGTGCCGGGAGGCGATCCGGTCGGCGGCGCGGCTGGACGAGGACGACGCGCAGGCGCTGCGCTCCCTGGGCATCGACCTCTCGGCCGTACGGACGCGGGCGGAGCGGGCCTTCGGCCCGGGAGCCCTGGACCGCGCGCCGGACGAGACGGACGGGGCCGGCGGGGCCGACAGGATGGGCGGACCCGGCGGGGCGGCGTCCCGCTGGTGGCCCTTCCGCGCCGCGAAAACGTCCCGCCCGAGGCACCTCCCCTTCACCAAGGAGGCCAAACGGGCCCTGGAGGGCTCCTTGCGGGAGGCCCTCGCCCGGGAGGAGCGCTGGATCGGCGTCCAGCACATCGTCCTCGGCGTCCTGGCCGTCGGCCAACCGTCGACGGTGAAGGTGCTGCGGGCCCTCGGCACCGACCCGGAGGCGCTACGCGCCGGCCTGCTCGCCGACCTACGGCCCGCGGCCTGACGGCGTCCGTACGCACGCTCGGCCCCGCTCGCCGTGCCGGCCGTCGCGGGACTGGCCGATTAGCGATCTTTCTCCTCGTTTCGGGGCCGTGTTGTGATCGGTATCCGCCGGCCGGAGCCGCCCGGACAGTCCGCTGCCGGACCCGGCCCCGGACCCGGCCCCGGAACGAGAGGAAGGGACACCACATGAGCGCGAGCATCCCCCAGCCCGAGGAGCAGCCCGCGGGGAAGATCTTCTTCGACGTCACCCGCGGTACCGACGGCTACGTCGACCCGAGCGAGGCCGCCCAACTGCTGATGGTGGTCACGATGGTCAAACCGGAGTCGGCCAAACCGCCCTTCACCTGGCACCCTGCCAGGGTGGCCCTCGGCCTCCTGTCGGCGCAGAGCGACGTCCGGAAGTACTCCTACGCCGATTACCTTTCCCTGGCGGAGTCGGGCAATTACTTGAGGAAGCCCTTGCCGCGCGAGCAGGTCGCCTCGCTCACTCCCGAGGTCTACGCGTACCTGCGGCGGACCTTCAAGGCCACGACGTCGTGGAACATGTCCAAGGGGCTCGGGCAGAAGCTGGCCGACGCGGCCGCTCGGTACGCGAAGGACGCCAGTGTCCCCTTGCGGGTCTACTCCCGCGCGCAGCTCGACGCCCTGGGCATCGGCTACAAGAAGTCGGGCGACGACTACCAGCGCCCCTCGGTGCAGTACGCCTACCGCGTCAAGTGGTTCACGCGGGCCCAGTACCCCGACGACAAGCCCGGTGTCACCACCCGCTCCGCGATCGAGCCGGCGGTCTTCAGCCCGGCGCCGATACGGCTGGCCGGTCCCGGGCCGCAGGAGGCGGCGATCGGCTGGGGCCGCGTCGGCGGCAGCGACGACCTGAACGGCTGGCGTGCCGACGGCCATGTCGTCACCGACGTCGAACCGGTGTCGGGCGGCCAGGTGCGGATCACCGCGACCGTCCGCGGCGTCGGCCTCGCCCGTCAGGGCGACACGGGTCCCTGGGCGCGGTCCGGGAAGTACACCGCGCGCGGCACGCTGAAGCTCCTGGCCCGTGGCACCGACGGCAACTTCAACGTCGTGGTGCGCCGGGAAGCCGAGGGGAGTGTCACCGCCGGCGCGGAGGTGGCCGAGCCCTGCTCGCTCACCTACACCCTCGCCCGGGCGGACCTGGTCAACCATGCCCTGGACTGGGGGTTCGGCGCCGACGAAGCCGCTGCCGGCGGCTTCGCCGCCCGCGCCCATGACTCGGGCCGTCTCGTGCTGTTCCTGCCGGCGTCCATGGACGGCTACAAGCCCGGAACGGTCCGCGACCCCGCCTCCGGTGAGCGCACGGGCCGCAGGAGCGGTGCCGACACCCCCCTCAACCACAGCCTCAGCGGGCACGCCCAGGTGACGACCACGGCCGCCCAGGACGGCACCGGCACGATCGTCACCGCCGACGTCCACATCGGCTCGCAGGGCCTGCCGGGCCGGTTCGACGTGGACGTCGTCAACACGCTGGAGCGGTACGACGCCGGCACCGACACCTGGCGCTCGGTCGGCAGCACCTCCACCCGCAAGAACACCGGTGACTCGGTGGACGCCGACACCCTCACCGCCACCGTGCCCACCGCCGAGCTCAACCTCTACCGCCTCAAGTGGGGCGGCCGGGACACCTTCCCGAACGGCTCGGAGATCTACGGCACGATCTATCCGCTCTGGAACGCCACGACCTGACGCGCGGCGGCGGGCACGCCTCCCACGCGCGCCGGCGGGCGTCCGGTGACCGTCCGGGAGCGGGCGGGTTCGGGCAGGAGGGAGCCGTTCGATCTCCTCTCCCGCCCGTCCCTCGCCTCGGGCTGTCGTTCAGACCTTCGTGGTGTACCAGTGCTGCCACGAACCACCGTTGGGGTCGTGCATGTTGATCCCCGCCCCGTCCCAGGTGTCGTCCGCCCGCTGGACCTGGGCGATCTGCCCGTTCAGATCGGTGTGGAGCTCGCGGTTCCAGAAGAACCAGCGCTGGTTGGCGTTGCCGTGGCAGTCCCCCACCGCCTGGACGGCCTCGTTGATGCCGCCGTTGCGGACGTCGAGGCAGTGCATGTTGGCCAGGCTGCGGAGCTTCTTGCCGTCCCAGAACCACCACTGCGAGGAGCCGTTGCCGCAGGTGCGGATCTCGACGTTGTCGCCGTTCACGGTCAGGCACTTGCCGCTGCGGTCGTTGCGGATCTCGAAGGCGTCCAGGGCCGAAGCGGGGGTGGCGGCCAGGACCGGCACGGCCGCGGCCAGCCCCAGCGCCAGTGTCCCCGCCACGAGTGCTCGTCTCATCACGGACCCGTTTCTCTCGTGTGCCCCGGGAAGAGCGCCGGGCGGCGCCTCCCCCTGGCGGCTCCGCGGCCCCGCCGGCAACCGGCGTGTACGCGGCACCACCCGACGCAGCCTTGCCCGTGGGCCCCGAGATCACTCGGGCGGCGGACGCACTGGCGGCAACACGCCGTAGGCGCCGGGCAGCCCCCGGCGTCCCGGCACCCCCTTCCCC
>NZ_JBPQTX010000382.1:0-6046 GCF_051386555.1 Streptomyces sp. URMC 126 | reverse complement strand
GGTGGGGTGAGCGGCGGGGAGGGAGCGAGGGGGGAAACGCACAGAAGGAGGGCCGACGAACGGTGGGTCCCCGCCGCGTCGTGGCCTGAACTGTACAGACGAGTTCATATGAACTCAACCGATCAGTTCAGTCAGCTGCTAGGCTGCCTCCGGAGCGAGGGAGAGTGGAGCGGACGTGAGAGAGACCCCGCGGGTACCGACCGGGGACCGGGCCGCCCGTAAGCGGCTGGCCATCATCCGCGCCGCCCGCGCGGCGTTCGTCCGGGACGGCTTCAAGGCCGGCATGGACGCCATCGCCAATGAGGCGGGCGTGTCCAAGGTGACCGTCTACAACCACTTCGGCAACAAGGACACCCTGTTCCTCGCCGTCATCGGGGACGCCCTCGAAGAGGCCCTGGGCGAGACCGTCGCGGGTACCGCCGCCCGCCTGGAGCAGACCGACGACCTGCGCTCGGCGCTGGTCTGGACGGCGGACGCCTGGGTGAAGGGCATGATCCGGCCCGAGATGATGGCCCTGCGCCACCTCGTGGTCCACGAGGCCCGCCGCTTCCCCGAACTGGGCCTGGCCTGGAAGGAACACGGCCCCGACCGCGCGCGCCCGGCGCTGCTCGACACCTTCCGCCGGCTCATCGACGAGGGGCGCCTCGACATGCCCGACATCGAGGTCGCCATCATCCAGTTCTACTCCCTGGTGCTCTACCCGCATCTGATCCACAGCGCCTACGGCGTGGGCCTGCCGCCGGAGACCACCAAGGCTCTCAGTGAGACCGGGGTGGACATGTTCCTGGCCTACTACGGGTACCGCCCGGCGTAGTGCGGGGCCCGCCCTCGGCCCTCGGGCGTCACAGCGTGAACAGCAGGGCGGCGTCCGCCAGGACGAGGGCGGCGGTGGTGGCGTGGATGCCGAACGCGGCGGCCCGCGTCCCGCCGTTGCGCAGGACGATCACCACGTCGCCCAGCGGCAGCAGCGCCACGACCAGCATGTACCAGGCCTCAGCGCGGGCTCCGGCGAAGGAGAGCAGGGCCAGGCCCATGAGGCCGTACGCGGTGTCGCGCAGGCCCTTGACCGTCAGGTACGCCGGGTCGCCGGCCTTCGCGGCCGGTCCGGCGGCCTTCACGGCCGCGACGCCGTATCCCGCGGCCGGGACGCCGTACCCCGCCGCCGCGGCACGGGGGACCAGCAGAAACCTGAGCCCGACGAACAGGACCAGCAGATCGAGCACGACGGCGAGGCCGTAAGCGAGGTAAGTCGACATGGGATGCTCCTCAGCGGACCGTCGGCCGGCCGGCGGCGGAAGGGCTGCCTTCCGCGTCCGCGCGCACGGCGGACGGACGGCCCGCCACGGCCGCGCGTGCGGCGGACCGGGCCGGAACGCACTTGCCCAGGGCGACGAAGAACAGCACCAGCCCCGCCGTCAGCAGGATGTGCCCGAGCCCGGAGACCAGCCCGACGGCCTCGGGCAGGGAGCGGCCCAGCACCGTCAGCGTGCCGCGGACGGTCATCATGACCACGGTCACCGCCAGCCCCGCGTTGTACGTCCAGTAGAACCAGCCGAAGAGCGGGCTGCCGCTCGGCTCGAACAGCTTCTCCAGCGCGAGCACGACGAGGAAGAACAGCGTCCCGAGCGCGATGACGTGGGTGTGCACGACCGCGAGCTGGGTGTCGCCGGTGAAATCCTCGGCCTTGGTCAGCTCGCGGTAGTACAGCCCGCTGACCAAGCCGACGATCATGTAGAGGTGAGCGGTGTTGACGATTCTCCGCACGCGTAACCACTTCCGGGAGCAGACGAGTTGACGCCGCCCACGCTGACACCGGGTGCTGCCGGTGATCAACCATGACCTCGGCATGGACCCATAACCTGTGACTAATGATCGGGCGGTACGGCGTTGGAACTGCGGGACATCGAGATATTCCTGGCGCTCGCCGAGGAACTGCACTTCAGCCGCACGGCCGCGCGCCTGCACGTCACCCAGGCGCGCGTCAGCCAGTCGGTCAGACACCTGGAACACCGAATCGGCGCCCGGCTCTTCGACCGCACCAGCCGCAGCGTCCGGCTGACCGCCGTCGGCGAACAACTGCACCGTGAGTGGAAGGCCGGCTACCGCCGCATCCTGCGGGGTGTCGACGTCGCCACCGCGGCCGCGCGGGGCCACGCGGGAGTCCTCACGATCGGCACGACGGGACCGCACTTCTGCGTACTGAAGGGCGCCATGCGACTGCTCCGGACCCGTCATCCGGCGGTCCGGATCCGGCACCGCGAGATCCAGCAGCCGGCCCCGCTGGAACTGCTGGAGTCGGGCGAGGTCGACGTGGCGCTGCTCTGGCTGCCGGTCGACGCGCCCGGCCTCGCCGTCGGTCCGGTCGTGCACACCTCGTCCCTGCGGCTCATGGTCGGCGCCTCCCACCCGCTCGCCGGCAAGGAGGCGGTCCGGCTGGAGGACTTCGCCGACTGCACCTTCGTGTCCGGCCACGGACTCCCGCCGGCCATGGCGGACGCCCTCACGCCGTTCCGCACCCCCTCGGGGCGCCCCGTCCCCCGCGGCCCGCGGGTCTCCACCTGGCACGAGGTCCTCAACACGGTCGCCTGCGGACAGGCCGTGGCCACCGCCGCCGCCGAGGCCACGGGCTTCTACACCTGGCCCAACCTCGTCTTCCTCCCCGTCGCCGACGCCCCGCCCGTCCGCTGGGCCCTGTGCTGGCAGGCCGACAGGGACTCACCTCTCGTCCAGGCCTTCGTCCGCGCCGCGTCGGACGCCGCGCCCGAGTGACGCGGTCCGGGCCCGCGTCCGTACTCGCGGTGGACCCGCGCCCGCCCACCGCGCGGAGTGGGCCGCCGTCGGCCGGCGTCCCGCCTGCCCGGCCGACCCCCGTACGCCCGCCGTTACCGAGGCGCGAGCGTCTTGAGCCAGTCGTCGACGGTGACGACATCCGCCCACTGCGGGAACAGGCGGTCGACGAGGACCCGGTGCACCTCCGGGTCGAGGTCCAGGCAGCCGTCGGCCAGGACGGTCAGGCCGAAGTCCAGGTCGTTCGCCTGGCATACGGTCGACAGGACCACGGCGCTGGTGGCGATGCCGGCGAGCACGAGGTGGTCGATGCCGCGAGCCCGCAGCACCACGTCGAGGTCACTGCCCGAGAAGGCGCTCGCCCGCCGCTTGGTGACCACCACCTCGCCGGGCCGGGGCGCGATGTCGGGATGGATTCGGGTCCCCGGGTCGCCCTCGACGTAGAGGCCGGCCCGGGCGATGGCGGCGAGGGGCCTGTTCCGCGTGCCGACTTCCGGGAAGCCGGGGCGCAGCGCGATGACCACGTAGATCACGGGCACGCCCGCCGCCCGGGCCCCGTCGATCGCCCCGCGCAGGCGCGGCAGGTATCCGGAACCGTCGTCGTCCACCGCGTCCACGATGGCCTGTTGGACGTCCATCACGAGAAGGGCGCTGCTCATGTCGCCTCCGGGGGCGGGGGGAAACGGGTGGGGTGCGGGTGGGGTACGGGCCAGGCTCACCCTGCACCAACCGGGGGTGTTGTGGCGAGGCCCCGCCGGGGCGGGTGACGGGTTCCACGCCCGTCGCGGTCCGGGCGCGGACGCGTCATCGACCGCCCACGGCGTCCCCGGGGACGGCCTTCTGCGGGTCGGTGTGCCAGTTGGTGACGACCGGCTTGTCGATGGTCATGCGGCCGGTCTTCAGGCTGACCGGGTCGTCGCCCCGCTCGACCGCGACGATGATCTCGTCCAGTTCCTTGCCGTTGTCCGCGTTGGTGGTCTTGGGGTTCACCCCGGCGTAGGCGGTGGTGTGGTCGTTCACCTTCACCGGCTCGCCGACGGCGTGCTCGGCGGGACGCGCCTCGGTGCCGTCGGAGCCGAACGCCACCACCGGGTGGGTGCCCGGGAGTACGCAGGTGATGCCGGGCTTGGCCTTCACCGCGATCTGCACGTAGCCGCCGGCCTGGGTCTTGGAGGTGGCGCTCCAGGACAGGTCGTTGGTGCCGCAGGCCTGGCGGTAGCCGCCCTTGCCGCCGGCCGTGCCGCCGCTCTTGGCCTCGCTTCCGCTCCCGCTCTTGCCGCCGCTCTTGCCGCCGCTCTTGCCGCCGTTCGTGCCGCTGTCGGTGCCGCCGCTGGTGCCGCCGCCCTTGTGGCCGCTCACGCCGCCACCGCCGGAGGTCGACCCGCCGGCGCCGGACGGGGCCTTGCCGTCCGCCCCCGCGCCGCCGCCGTCGGTCCCCTGCCCCTGGTTCGCGGAGCGCGACGCGCCGGGCGCGGACGGGGCGGAGGAGTCGGCCGTGTCGTCGTTGCAGGCGGTCAGCGTCAGGACGCCGGCCAGGGCGGTGGCGGCCAGGGCGGTCGTGCGGATGAGGTTCTTGCGCATGGGTGGTTCCCCCGTGGAGATGTGATCGGTTCCGCCGGAAACGGCGCGGGGTCCGCGGTGCGGAACGTGCGCCGACGTCGACGGAACAGAGCTTCCGGGCCGGCCGTCCGGCCCCGCAAGGAGCACCGGAGAACACGGGACACCGGAACGGGTAAACGGCCTCTGACCTGTGGAAACCGTTCCCCCTGGAACGGCGGGGCGGGACGTGTCTCCCGCGCGGTGGCGGTGCGGGTTCCGTACCGGTGGGGTCGGCGGTGGCGGGCCGGGAACGCCGCCGACGGCGGGCCCCGCCGGGCCGGAGCGACGGTGGCGGCCGGAAGCACGTCGAGCGCCGACGCCCGCGCCGAAAGCCCCGGCCGGGTCGGGCCGGGGCTCTCGGCGGGGGATCCCTTCACGAAGCGTCGAGCACAAGGCGTCAGGCACAAGGCGTCAGGCACGAGGCGTCAGGCACGAGGCGTCAGCCCCGGGAAGGCACCGGCACCGGGTCCGCGTCCCGGGCATCCCCTACGGGGCGACCGGCGGGCAGCGCGGGGTAGTCGGTGTAGCCGGTCTCCCCCGAGACGTACATCAGGTACTCGCCCCGTACGGGGTTGAGCGGCGCGTCCGAACGGAGACGGGCGACCAGGTCGGGGTTGGCGAGGAACCCCCGTCCGAACGCCACGAGGTCGGCTCCCGCGTCCAGCAGGCGCTCGCCCTCGTGGCGCAGTTCGGCGGCGGACGGGGTGTCGCGCGGCAGCTTCGGGTTGGCGATCAGGGTGCCCGGCCAGAGCCGCCGGATCTCCGCGAAGACGGGCTGCTCGGGGTCGGCGTGGACGACGTGCAGGTAGGCGAGGTCCAGGTCGGACAGGGCGGTGATCAGGGCCGGGTAGATGGCGTCGGTGTCACCCTCGTCCATGCCGTTGGCGGTGACGCCCGGCGAGACGCGCAGGCCCACCCGTTCCGCGCCGACCGCCGCGACGACGGCCCGGACCACCTCGACCGTGAACCGGACGCGGCCGGCCACGGAGCCGCCGTAGGCGTCCGTGCGGAGGTTGGTGCCCCGGCCGAGGAACTGGTGGAGCAGGTAGCCGTTGGCGGAGTGCACCTCCACGCCGGCGAAGCCCGCCTCGACGGCGTTGCGCGCGGCCGCCGCGAAGTCGGCGACGGTGGAACGGATGTCGTCGGCCGTCATCTCCCGGGGCACCACCGCCGGGCGGAAGCCGTCCCGCGTGCGGATGGGCTCCGGCAGCGGGACCGGCGACGGGGCGACGGGCGTCAGACCGCTGGTGTCGGGGTGGCCCACTCGTCCCCCGTGCTGCAACTGGAGGAACATCCGCCCGCCCGCGGCCCGTACGGCGTCCGTGACCCGCCGCCACCCGGCCACGTGCGCCGCGTCGTGGATGGCGGGGATGTCGGGGTACGTGCGGCCGACCTCGTTCGGCGTGGCCGCCTCGGCGACGATCAGGCCGGCCGTCGCCCGCTGCGCGTAGTAGGTGGCCATGACCGGTCGCGGGACGCCGTCGGCCGCGGCGCGGTTGCGGGTCATGGGGGCCATCACCAGGCGGTTGGGCAGCCGGAGCGGGCCGAGGCGGGCGGGCTCGAAGAGGCGGGAGGAGGAAGGAGAGGAAGGAGAGGACGGCGAGGAAGGAGAGGAGGCGGGCTGGGTCGCGGGGAGTCGGCCGTCGGTGGAGGCGGGGGT
>NZ_JBPQTX010000381.1:0-6058 GCF_051386555.1 Streptomyces sp. URMC 126 | reverse complement strand
CGGCAGTGGGGGGCGGCACGGCGGGCTCGGTCGGGGCGGTTGGTGCGGCCGGTCCGTTCGGGCCGGGTGGGATCGGCGGCACCGGTGCCGAGGAGGGGCCCGGCTGCGGAGCCGAAGGGTGCGTACCGTGCGGGAGCCGCTCCGTCGCCCCGGGGGCCTCGGCGGCCACGGGCCCGGCCGGCGTCGGCGGTTCGCTCACCGGGGCGTCCGGTGCGGCCGCCCGCGTGGCGGCGGCCGGGTCGCCCGTCGCCGGGAGTGCCGCGTCCCGCCGGGCCCGCCGGACGCGGCGCCACCGGGCCAGCGTGCCGAGCGCGAAGACCAGCAGCACGATCGCCACCAGCGCCTCGCCGATCGCGATGCCCCAGAACAGGCCGTACCCCGACAGTTCGTCCGGCGGGGTGTCCGGCCAGGCCGCCGGGAGGTCGCGCGGGGCGGACGCCAGGCGGCGCAGGGCCAGGGGGGTGCGGGTGAGGGTGACGTCCTCGGGCCAGCCGCCGTGGGCGAGGAGGCCGGCCAGGCCCGTCGCCGACCACAGCAGGACCGTGACGCCGAGCAGGAAGGCGAGGGTGCCGACGAGCAGGCCGTCCGGGATCCCGCCGGTTCCCCGCTCCTGCGGGGGCCGTGAACCGTACGCCACGGTCAGGCCACCGTCGACCGGGGCGCCGCGCCGTACACCTCGTCCTCGTCCGGGTAGCGCTCCATCGCCGCCGTGGCGCGTTCCGCCACCGCCCGTTCGGCGGCCGGGTCGCGGTCGAGGACGCCGTCCTCGGTCATGGCGCGGTCGGTGTAGACGAGCGGGCGTTCGGCGTCCGTGATCAGGTGTTTGACGACTTGGACGTTGCCGTTGACGTCCCAGACGGCGATGCCGGGGGTCAGGGTCGGGATGATCTCCACGGCCCAGCGGGGGAGACCGAGCACCCGGCCGGTGGCGCGGGCCTCGTCCGCCTTCTGGGCGTAGATGGTCCTGGTCGACGCCATCTTGAGGATGGCCGCCGCTTCCTTGGCGGCCGCGCCGTCGACCACGTCGGAGAGGTGGTGCACCACGGCGACGAACGACAGGCCGAGCCGGCGCCCGAACTTCAGGAGCCGCTGGAACAGTTGGGCGACGAAGGGGGAATTGATGATGTGCCAGGCTTCCTCGACGAGGAAGATGCGCTTCTTGCGGTCCGGCCGGATCCAGGTGTGTTCGAGCCAGACACCGACGATCGCCATCAGGATGGGCATGGCGATGGAGTTGCGGTCGATGTGGGAGAGGTCGAAGACGATCAGGGGGGAGTCGAGGTCGATGCCCGCCGACGTCGGTCCGTCGAACATGCCGCGGAGGTCGCCGTCGACCAGGCGGTCGAGGACGAGCGCGACGTCGAGGCCCCAGGCCCGTACGTCGTCTATGTCGACGTTCATGGACTCCGCCGACTCCGCTTCCGGATGGCGGAGTTGTTCGACGATGTCCGTCAGCACCGGTTGCCGGTCGGTCACCGATTCGTTGACGTAGGCGTGGGCGACCTTCAGCGCGAAACCGGAGCGTTCGTCGAGGCCGCGGCCCATCGCCACCTCGATGATCGTGCGGAGGAGGGCGAGCTGGCCGGTGGTGGTGATGGACGGGTCGAGCGGGTTGAGCCGGATGCCGCCGTCCAGGGCGGCCATGGGGTCGAGCCGGATGGGGGTTATGCCGAGCTGCTGGGCGATGAGGTTCCACTCGCCGACGCCGTCCTCGCCCTGGGCGTCGAGGACGACGACCTGCCGGTCCCGGAAGCGGAGCTGGCGCAGGACGTACGTCTTCTCCAGCGCGGACTTGCCGTTGCCCGACTCGCCGAGCACCAGCCAGTGCGGCGCGGGCAGTTGCTGGCCGTACAGCTGGAACGGGTCGTAGATGTAGCCCTTGCCGGAGTACACCTCGCGCCCGATGATCACGCCCGAGTCGCCCAGGCCGGGCGCCGCGGTGGGCAGGTAGACGGCCTGCGCCTGCCCGGTGGAGGTGCGGACGGGCAGGCGGGTCGTCTCCACCTTCCCGAAGAGGAAGCTGGTGAAGGCGTTGGTGATGGCGCTGAGCGGATCGAGCACGGCGGTCGCCCCTAGGTCTAGCGTCGTCTGCGGCGTCTGGCGTGGCGTCTAGCGTCGGATGCCGGTCGCGAACGGCAGCGTGTTGACGAAGGCCCGGTGGTGCTCTCGGTCGCACCACTCCAGCTTGAGGTAGCTCTTGCCGGCCGACGCTCTTATGGTCCGCTTGTCGCGGGCGAGTTCCTCGGGCGAGCGGGACGAGACGGTGATGTAACCGACGAGGTTGACGCCGGCGGCGCCGCT
Source organism: Streptomyces sp. URMC 126 (assembly GCF_051386555.1). Classification (NCBI taxonomy): domain Bacteria; kingdom Bacillati; phylum Actinomycetota; class Actinomycetes; order Kitasatosporales; family Streptomycetaceae; genus Streptomyces; species Streptomyces sp. URMC 126. The sequence goes on along the minus strand of NZ_JBPQTX010000381.1, from coordinate 3,757 downwards.
GGCCAGGTCCTCGCCGCGCTGGTCGACGCGCGAGTGGTGGGCGACATCGCGCGGGTCGACGACGCGGTTCATCTTGGCGGCGCGGGAGGCGTCGGCGTCGTCGTTCGTCTTCTCCGTCAGCATCCGCTCGATGGCGACGTCCGTGGGCTCCAGGTCCATGCAGACGGCGACGGTGCGGATGACGTCCGGGGTGTGGACGAGCAGCGGGGCGAGGAAGTTGACGCCCACCGGGGTCATCGGCCACTCCTTGATCCACGCGGTGGCGTGGCACCAGGGCTCGCGCGTCGACGACTCGCGGGTCTTCGCCTGGAGGTATGTCGGCTGCAGGGCGTCCAGTTCGGCGGGCCAGGCGTTGCGCTGGGTCATGGCCTGGATGTGGTCGATCGGGTGGTCGGGGTCGTACATGGAGTGCACGAGGGACGACAGCCGGCTCTGGCCGAGCGGCTGCCGGACCCGGATGTCGGCCTCGGCCAGCCGGGCGCAGATGTCCGTCAGCTCACGGGCCATGACGACGGCGAGGCCGCCGTCCCGGTCCAGCTTCCGCTTGCCGCCGCCGGCCCGGGAGGCGCGGGCGATGGCCTGGGCCTCGGCGGAGAGGTCGCGGGTGTAGTGCATGCAGGCGACGAGGTAGGCGCGGTGCTGCTCGGAGGAGGTCGAGACCATGGACTGCAGCTGGTCGTAGGACTCCTTGAGCCACTCCGGCGACTTGTCGTCGCCGCGCCGTTCGACGTCCTTGGCGTGCGCGTCGGGGTCGGCGGGCAGGGTGCGGGCCAGCATCTGGAGGCGGGTGACGTAGCCGTCGCCGTTGGCGACGTGCTTCAGCAGCGTGCCGAACCGTTCGACCAGCGCCTCCTGGTCCTCCGAGTCGCGCAGGCCGACACCGGGGCCCTCGATCTCGATCGCGGCGGTGACGGTACGGCGGTCGGCGTGGAGGAGGACGGCGATCTCGTCGGGGCCGAAGGGCGCGGACAGCCAGTTGATCCGGCCGATGCCGGGCGGAGGGCCGACCTCCACTTCGCGGCCGTCGAGCCGGGTGCCGGCTTCGACGGCACCGGAACGGTAGGTGACGCCGCGGCGCAGGGTGCGCTTGTAGCTGCGGTTGATCTCAAACCATTTGTAGAAGGTGCGCTGCTTGTAGGGCACGTAGACGGCGGCGAGCGCGAGGGCGGGGAAGCCGGTGAGCGTGAGGATCCGCAGCGGCAGGATGGGCACGAGCAGGCCGCACATCATGCCGAGGAAGGCCCCCGCGATGATCAGGCCGATCTCACCGGTCTCCCGGTTCTTGCCGACGACCGCGTTGGGCCGGGCCCGGCCGATCAGATACGTCCGGCGGGCCGCGACCGGCGGGGACTGCGCCTCGATCGTCAACTCCGCTCACCTCCAGAGGTATTGCCGTTGTTCTGTGCCCGGGGTGCGGGGGCGGCGGGGCTGTTCCCGCTCGGTGCGCCGCCGCCCGCGCTTGGGGGACGGCGGGCGCTGTGGGCGGCGACGCCGCCGGAGACGGGGTTGGCGGGCCGGGCGGCCTGGACGCCGCCCCCGCCCCCGCCTCCGCTGCCCCGGGCGCTGTGGGTGGTGATGCCCTGCTTGACCAGGCTGGCGGGGGAGGAGATCACCGCGGCGGCCTGGCGGGACGCCGCGTCCTTGCTGGCGTTCCGGCTGCTGATGATCTCGTCGCCGAAGCCGGGGACGAAGCGGTAGATCATCGCGCTCGCGAAGATGGCGAGGATGATGATCGCCAGGCCGGACACGACGGCGGAGAGCTCCTTCGGACCCTGCCCGGAGGAGAGCGCTCCGGCGAGCGCCAGCACGATCACGATGATCGGCTTCACCAGGATCACCGCGATCATGATGCCCGCCCAGCGGCGGACGTGGCCCCACATGTTCTTGTCGACGAGCCCGGAGTAGACGGCGGTGCCGAGGAGCGCACCCGCGTAGAGCAGGGCCGCCCTGATCACCAGCTCCAGCCAGAGGACGCCGGCGGCGAGGACGGAGACGAGGGAGACGACGATCAGCATGATCGGTCCGCCGCCGATGCCTTCGCCCTTTTTGAGCGCTTGCGCGAAGGAGTTGAAGAACTGGTCGTTCTTCGCGCCGGTGCCGGACGCGATGGCCTCCGTCACGGCGTCGGTGGCCTGGACGACGGTGTAGAGGATCAGCGGCGTGAAGGCGGAGGCCAGCACCGTCAGCCACAGGAACCCCACGGCTTCCGTCACCGCCTCCGTGAACGGCACGCCGCGCACGGCGCGCTTGGCCACGGCCAGGAGCCAGAGGACCAGGGTCAGGATCGTGGACGCGGCGAAGACTACGGCGTACTGGCGGAGGAACGTGCTGTTCGTGAAGTCCACGTTGCTCGTGTTCTTCACGGCGTCCGACAGCTTCTCCACCGTCCACTGGGCCGCCTCGGCGCAGCCCTTGGCGAGGGCGGCGGCGGGGTCTATGGCGGTGGCGGTGTCGGGGGGGCTTTTGGGGGCTTTGTCGGTAGGGGATTGGCAGTATTGGCGGGCGGGGCCGATCAGCAAGTCGCAAGGGTTGCTGCCTTGGCTCGCCGATGAGCTTGGCCCTGGGGAGGGGATCCCGCTGCCACTCGGCGTGGGTGTCGGCGTCGGGGCTTTCGTGCTGTTGGGCGTCGGTGTCGGGGTAGGGGTGGGCGCCGCGAGGACCCGAGTCGCAAGGAGGACGACGGTTGCCTGCAGACCCGCGAGAGCCGAAGCGACCGTAAGCGCACGGCGTGGCTTACCGGGCATAGGTGAAGCCTCCGTACTCCTTGACCGCCTTGGTGATGTCCTCGGCGCTGGCTGCGGGAACATCCTGAGGGACCGGGGCCGGGCCGTCCCGCTGGCTGTCGTCCTCGACCTTCCAATCGCCGTCGGCCCACTTCAAGGTGAACGTCCAGGTCTTCCAGGTCGTACGAACGGGGTCCGTCGATCCGGCACCTGCCATCCCGATCAAACCGGAGTACCAGACTGACACCTTCGCGGTATCCGCTGAGTAGGACTCCACCTTGGTGCCGACCGGCACGGTGCGGGAGATGAAGGTCTTGCCCTGCGGTGGGTTGCCGGAGGCATCGAGGCCCAGGCGCTTGAGGAAGTCGGCCGAGTAGGCCTCGTCCTGAGGCTTCCTGAGTTTGGCGGCCGCATCACGGGTGTAGATCGCTTCCACGATGGTGTGGCGACTGTCGGCCTTGAACATGCCATCACCGCCCATGAGCACCGCGAAATTGGCTGCCGCCGACTGAGCACCCTGCTTGTCATGCGCGAACCCCGACGGAATCCCCCCACTCTTCCCCTCCACCGGCTTCACCCCCGACGGCGCCGTCGCGCTGCTGCCGCCCTTCGCCGAGCTTCCGTCGTCGCCGTCCGATGAGGACTTGTCGCCGCCGCGGTTGGCGAAGGCGATGGCGGCGATGAGGAGGACGACGACGGCGACGACGGTGATGAGGTTGCGGCTGGGGCGTACGGGGCGGCGTTGGGGAGCGTAGGGGTCGACCTCGCCCTCGGGCAGCCGGGTGCGCGTCAGGTGGTGGTCGTCGGCGCCGTACCCGCCGTAACCCCCGTGATCGCCACCGGAGCTCTGACCGCCGCTTCGGTAGCCGTCGTCACCGAGACTCATCGCGTGCCTGCTCCCTCATGCGTCGTCGCGGGCGTGCCGCCATGAGACGACGGTAGCGGTGCGGACGGTTTCCGGGGGGAGGGCGTGAGGGAGTGAGGGGGCATCAGGAAGCAGCCTTGGGTGGTGGGACTCGCGGGTGAGCGGATTC
>NZ_JBPQTX010000380.1:0-6073 GCF_051386555.1 Streptomyces sp. URMC 126 | reverse complement strand
GAGGACGAGCGGCGAAGCCGCGACAAGCGGGGTCTGGGGCGCAGCCCCAGGAAACGGCGAAAGGGCGGGACCGGGGCGCACCCCTCAATACCCGTACCCCTGCGGCGGAGCCGGCGGCGGCGCCTGCCCGCCCCCGTCCCCGTCCTGCCGCTGCTGCGGCACCCACACCCCACCCGGCGGCGTGTCCATGTCGTACTGCCCGTACGGCCCGTACTGCTGCTGCGGCGCATAGCCGCCCTGCTGCTGCCCGTACGCGTCGTACGGCTGCTCGTACCCGGCCGAGGGCTGCGCCCCGGCCCCGACGTACGGGTCGGAGTACGCGGCGTACTGCCCTTGGTCCGGCCCCTGCCAGTAGCCGTAGTCGTACGCACCGGCGCCGGCACCGGCACCCGTACCCGCGCCGAAGACCGACGCGCCCTCCTCGACCACCGGGAACGCCGCGGTGTCCCCCGGACCGGCCCCGACCCCGGGCGGCGGCGGCGCGGGCACCCCGCGCTCGTCGGTGGCCTGCTGAGGCACCGTCGGCATCATGGCGGTCGCCGCCCCCGCCTCCGCCTCGGTCAGCCGCTTGCGGGCCCCGCCCGGCGTGCCCGGAGCGGGCGGCGCCTCGGGCGCGGCCGGGCCCGGCTCGGCCGGCGCGCCGCGCTCGGGGCGGCCGCGGCGGCGCCCCGCCCGGCCCGCGGGAGCGGACTGAGAGGAGCGGCCGGACCGCGAGGAGCGGCCCGAGCGGCCCGCGCCCTGAGCGGCGTCGCTCGGCCGCCGCAGCGCCCACCCGGCCGAGAACCCGCGCCGGAACGACAGCGTGACGTAGATCTGGCCGACCGCGAACGCGACGGCCCCGGCCACGATGACCGCCACGGACGGGATGACCACACCGGCCACCACTCCGAGGAAGCCGGTGAACGCCAGCAGTCGCCACCGCAGCCGGGCCTTGTACTGCAACAGCACTTCGGCGAGCAGCCAGAGCGCGACGACGCCGAACGCGAAGTAGAGGACCGTCCAGCCCATGAATCGCCCCTCCAGTCCGGCCGCCGCGACCGGCGGGCCGTCAGGACCGCTGGTGCAGTCCCAGGTTCTCGTAGATTTCCAAGGTGGCCGTGGAGTGGTTCAGGGTAATGAAGTGCAGCCCCGGGGTCTCCTCGGCCATCAACCGGGCACACAGCTCCGTCGCGTACTCGATCCCGATCGAGCGTACAGCCGCCGGATCGTCCTCCACCGCCCGGATCCGCTCGGCGAGGTCCGTGGGGAACGCCGCGTTGCTGAGCTGGGCGAACCGTTCGATCTGGCGGACGTTGGTGACGGGCATGATCTCGGGGATGATCGGGGTCGTGCAGCCGGCGGCGTGGACCCGGTCGCGCAGCCGCAGGTAGTCCTCGGCGTGGAAGAACATCTGGGTGATGGCGAAGTCGGCGCCCGCCCGGCACTTGTCCACGAAGTGGCGGACGTCGGCGTCCCAGTCGGTGGAGCGCGGGTGCATCTCGGGGAAGGCCGCGACGCCCACGCAGAAGTCGCCGGACTCCTTGATGAGCCGCACCAGTTCGACGGCGTAGTGCAGCCCCTCGGGGTGACGCACCCACTCCCCGGTGGGGTCGCCGGGCGGGTCGCCGCGCAGGGCGAGCATGTTGCGGATGCCGACGTCCGCGTACTGGCCGATGACGTTGCGCAGTTCGGCCACGGAGTGGTTGACGGCGGTGAGGTGGGCGACGGGGGTGAGGGTGGTGTCGGTCGCGATGCGCTCCGTCACCCGGACGGTGCCCTCGCGGGAGGAGCCGCCGGCGCCGTAGGTCACGGAGACGAAGGTGGGGGCGACCGCCTCGATCCGCCGGATGGCGTTCCAGAGCGTCCGTTCCCCCTTCTCGGTCTTGGGCGCCGCGAATTCGAAGGAGTACGAACGCTCGCCTGAAGCGAGCAGGTCACGCACGGTACGGGCGTGATCCGTCCTGGTGGAGGCTGTGCCAAGGGCCATACCGGTCAAGTTAACCAGCGCTGGGACGATCTTCCCAACGCTGTCCACGATCTGGCCGCTTCCCGGCGCAAGGGTGTCCGGTACACCGTTCCCGAAACCCCGACTTTCCGGATTTTCCCGGACCGGGGGAAGGGATTCCGGATTTCCGGCGCGGCGAATTCCTGTCCGCTTTTCGAAGAAAAGGACATGCCGACGCGGCCTTGGCGATCACATCTGTTTTCCCTGATTTCACCGGCGCCCGTTTCCGCCCCACCAACCGGCGCACACGGATGGGCGCACTCCCGTTTTCCCGGTGATTATCGGACTTGGATTGCGATGAATCCTTTTGGCGCGGATAGCATGGCGATACGCCCTCTGGCCCGACCGGAACGGCCCGCTTGCGGGGTACCTCTCCCCCGGGAGCACCACGGCCGGCCGGACGGAATCCGGGGCGAAAAGGATACTCCGACTCAAGGAGGAACCATGAAGAAGACGTATGAGGCCCCCACCCTGGTCAAGCGCGGCACGTTCCGCGCCAAGACCGGTCTGCTCCGCACCTCGGGTAACGACCGTCTGATCCTCAGCAAGAACTGAGACCGGCGGCCGGAGACAGAGGGCTGAATGCCTACGCCTCGCGAGGCGGGGGGAGCGGGCCCGGGCGCGGCGCGTTTCGTGGTCCTTCCGGACTGCGACGACGCGCTCACCGCGGCCCGCTCCCTCATCCGCCAGGACACCCGGACCATCCCCCACCCCTCCGGCCGGCCCTGGATCGCCGGCCACTGGCACGACGACGACGTCACCGCCGTACGGACCGGCCGGGCCGCCCTCGCGGTGATCGGCTGCTGTCCCGTCCGGCCCGAGGAGCTCCGCCGGCGGGCGGAGGCGCTCCGCGACCTGACCGCCCTGGACGCCCTGGCCCGCGCCCTGCCCGGCAGCTTCCACCTGGTGGCCGCGCTGGACGGCGCCGTCCGCGTCCAGGGGACGGCGTCCGGCCTCCGGCTGGTCTTCCGGGCCACCGTCGGCGGCGTCGAGACGGCCGCGAGCGACGCCCTGCCGCTCGCCCACGCCCTGGACTCCACCCCCGACGAGGAGGAACTGGCCGTACGGCTGCTGTGGCCGGTCCCCCACCCGCTGCACACCACCTCGCTCTGGCGCGGCGTCACCGCCGTCCCCGCCGAGGACGCCCTGTACATCAGCCGCGACGGGCGCTCGGCCCGCCACTCCCGCTGGTGGACGCCGCCCGAGCCGGTGCGTTCGATGGCCGGCGGCGCGCCGCTGGTGCGGCAGGCGCTCACCGAGGCCGTGGCGGCCCGCACCCACCGGGGCGGCACGGTCAGCTGCGACCTGTCCGGCGGGCTGGACTCCACCTCCGTATGCTTCCTGGCGGCGGACTCCCCGGCGCACGTCATCGCGAGCACCTGGCCGGGGCGCGACCCCGCCGACGCCGATCTGGCCTGGGCCCGGCGCGCCGCCCGCCATCTCCCGGACGTGGAGCACGTGGTGTGGGACGCGGACGCGTCGCCGCTCGTCTACACCGACCTGCTGGACATCGACGACCCCATGGACGAGCCGACCATCGGCGTCATGGACCGGGCCCGGGCCCTGCACCACCTGCCGGACCTCGCCCGCCGCGGCAGTTCGACGCACCTGACGGGCATCGGCGGCGACCACGTGGCCTGGTGCTCGGAGGGCTACTACCACCGGCTGCTGCGGACGCGCCCCTGGTTCGCGCTCCGGCAGCTGCGCGGCTTCCGCACCCTCTACCAGTGGCCCCTGGCCCCGACCGTGCACACCCTCGCCGACTCCCGCCCCTACGGCCGCTGGCTGGCCTCCACGCCGGCGCGGCTGCGCGACCCGCTGCCGCCCGGCGTGGAGGGCGCCCTGGGCTGGGGCACCCCGCCCCGGCTGTTCCCCTGGGTCACCCCGGAGGCGGCCGACGCCGTCCGGCGGGCCCTGCGCCGGGCCGCCGCGACCGCCGAGCCGCTCCACCGGGACCGCGGCCTCCACCAGGACCTGGAGCAGATCCGGATCTGCGCCCGGATCATCCGCCAGTGGGACCTGATGGCCGCCCGGGCCGGGCTGCCGATGGCGTCGCCGTTCTTCGACGACCGGGTGATCGAGGCGTGCCTGGCCGTCGACCCGCGCGCCCGCGTCACCCCCTGGGAGTACAAGCCGCTGCTGGGGGCGGCGATGCGCGGGATCGTCCCGGACGCCTGCCTGGCCCGCACCGACAAGGCGCACGCCTCGATGGACGCGTCGAACGGGCTGCGGGAGCACCGGGGCGACCTGGTGAAGCTCTGGGAGGACTCCTCCCTGGCCCGGCTGGGGCTGGTCGACGCCGACGCCCTGACCGCCCTCGCCCAGCGGCCCGCCGCCCCCGGCCTGAGCGACGCGATCCTCTACTCCACGATCGGCTGCGAGGTGTGGCTGCGGACCCTCGGCGCGGCCCACTGACCGGTCCCACGACGCGCGGACGACGGCGTCCGCGGGAAGGGAAGGCTCCATGGCACTGCGGTTCGCCCCGGACGTCGCCACGGCGGAGACCGCCTACGGCACGGTCCTGCTCGACCAGCGCAAGGGCCGCTACTGGGAGCTCAACCCCACCGGCACGCTCGTCGTCCGCACGCTGATGGGCGGCGGCGGGGAGACGGACGCGGTGGAGGCGCTCGTCACCGAGTTCGCCGTCGACCGGGAGCGGGCCACGGCGGACGTCACCGCGCTGGTCGCGCTGTTGCGGGACGCGGGGCTGGCCGCATGACCACCCCCAGCGCCCTGGTCCGGCCCTCCGGCGTCCCGTTCCCCCGGCGACTGGCCGCCCGGCTCGCCCTGACCGCCGCCTTCCCGCTCTCCCTGCTGCCGCCCCGCCGGCTCCGCGTAGTCCTCGCCGCGCTCCGCCGGGGCGCCGCCCCCGCCTCGTACGAGCGGGCCGCCGCGGCGCGCCGGGCCGTGTGCGCCGTCAGTCTCTACTGCGCGGGGCCGCGCGGCTGTCTGCCGCGGTCGATCGCCACCGCTCTGCTGTGCCGGTTCGACGGCCGCTGGCCGACCTGGTGCACGGGGGTGCGCGTGGTGCCGCCGTTCAGCGCGCACGCCTGGGTGGAGGCGGACGGCCGGCCGGTGGACGAGGGCGTTCCGGACGACTACTTCAGCCGGCTGCTGGCCGTGGCCCCCGCCCCGGCGCCCCGGCGCCCGCCGCTGCCGTGACGCCGGCCCGGGCCGGGCGGCGGGAGGCGGGCGCGGTCCGTACGGTGTTCCGGCTCACCGCCGGCCACCGGACGGCGCTGACCACCGCCACCGTGCTCACCCTGGTGGGGACGGCGCTCGGGCTGGCGCAGCCGCTCCTCGCGCAGCGGATCGTGGACGCGAGCGCCGAGGGCCGGCTGCTGTGGCCGCTGCTGTTCCTGGCCGCCCTGTTCGTGGCCGAGGCCGGCATGGCGGCGGTGGGCCGCTTCCTGCAGGAGCGGATGGGCGAGGGCGTCGTACGCGGGCTGCGGCACCGGCTGACCGGGCGGCTGCTGCGGCTGGAGATGCGGGAGTACGAGCGCCACCGCACCGGCGACCTCGTCTCCCGGGTCACCGTCGACACCACCGTCCTGCGCGAGGTCCTCTCCCAGGCCCTGGTGGACCTGGTGACCGGGTTGCTGGCCTCGGCGGGTGCGGTGGCGCTGATGCTCTGGCTCGACCCGCTGCTCCTCCTCCTGGTCGCCCTCACGGTGGCGGCCGCCACGGCGGTGGTGACGTGCGTCCTCACCGGGCTCCGCACGGCCTCGGAGCGGATGCAGCAGGCCGTCGGGGCGGTCGCCGCCGATCTCGAACGGGCCCTGGGCGCCCTGCCGATGGTCCGGGTGCACCGGGCCGAGGAGCGGGAGGCCGCCCGGATCGGGGAGCGGGTGGACGCGGCGTACGGCGCCGGGGTGCGCACCGCGCGGCTGGCGGCGGTGATGAGCCCGGCGGTCGAACTGGCCGTCCACGGCTCGTTCCTGCTGGTCCTGGTCATCGGCGGGCTGCGGGTGGACGGGCGCACCCACAGCCTCGGCGATCTGGTCGCCTTCCTGCTGTACGCCAGTTACCTGGTGGTGCCGCTGTCGTCGGTGTTCCGCGCGGCGGGGCTGATCCAGCGGGGGGCTGTCT
>NZ_JBPQTX010000379.1:0-6082 GCF_051386555.1 Streptomyces sp. URMC 126 | reverse complement strand
AGGAACGACTCGCTTGAGCGGAACTGGTGCTCGTCCAGCGGATAGTCGCCGAAGATTTCGCTCTGTGCGCTACCGGTCAACAAAGCGGCCTCGATGAACTGTGCGCAACCCATGGGGTGGCTTTCCCAGAGCGGGCCCCGCCCCTCCTTGACCATGACCGTCCATTCGTCAGGGTCTTGTCCGGGGCGGACCAGCCAGTACAGGTAGTCCCCGTTCTCTGTGAGAGCCCACGCGACGACGCGGTTTCCGTCTTCTTCGAGTACGGCGGGCTTCGGCTCCCCTAGTGCCCACAATTGGGCGAGGATGTCCGGCCGGTCTTCGTTCTCGGTGATCAGATCGTAAAACTCGTTGGGACACCAGGGCTCCAACAGCCAAATGGCATCGTCGAAGACTCCACCACCATATGTGTCGACGAGCTGTTTGTAATCCGTCGGCAGTGCGGTGCCCATCTGCGCTTCGACGCGGTGCCATTCTTTGGGCTGGGCTGACTGCGGCGGTGGGACGGACTGGATCAGGTGGGCGATCGACGCGTTCAATTCGGCCTCCTAGCCTGCCGGTTCTACGGTTTCCTTTTCGGAATGTTCAGGATTGTCACCTCATTGACGCCGCCGCTGTCGGACCCATAGGGGTGGAACTGGAACCCTCGGTTTCCCCGGGCTGTGATGTGTAGAGCGACGGGAATCGTGTCGGATGCGTCGTTTGTGCGATATATGGGTGTGACGCTGTACTCTATGGTTTCCCCTCGGTCCACTGCCGCTCGTACTTGGGTTTCGATGGCCAGCATCACCGGTGCATTGGCTTGTCGGTGCATTGTAACGAAGTTCCTGTGGTCCCTGTTCGACCCCCCAATCTGTGCGCCCAGCAGGTGGGTTCTGTTGTATCCCCTACCGCTCTGCCAGCCGGCAATCTCTGGCCGCAACTTAGGCCGGGTTGTTCCGCCCGTCATATCCGGCTCAATGGTGGCGTGCACTGAGGTGGCTCGTCTACCAGGTCCCAGCGGGCCGTACCGCACCCTGCCACCCCACGTGACGTCGTTCTCGTCGCAAGGCGCCAGCCCAAGAGGATCGGACAGGGTGTGGGGGTTGTCCACGTAAGTGGCGGGATTGGGTGCGGGAGCCAAGCCCAATGGGTCGAGAGACAGGTACCGCGCAGTCTCCGGGTCGTAATAACGGAAGTAGTTGTGGTGTAGTTGCGTTTCCGCGTCGAAGTACTGACCGGGGAAACGTATGGGAGTGTGGGCGCTGGCGTCCCGGTTCCAGACCGTACTGCCCCAAAGTGTGGCCCGGGCTTTCCAGGCAATATTGCCCGACTCGTCGACGAGCTCGGTAGGAGTGCCAATTTGATCGGCGACTATGGCGAAGAAACGTTGGTCGATTATCTCCTGCGGAGCGTCGACAAGGGACTTGGTCTCCACCTGCGTCAACGGCATGGTGCCCACCTGGTCCCAAGTCAGGGTCAGGTCCTCGTGAGCGTGAGACGCGGAGGTCGTCTGCTCTGCAAGACTGCTGCCGTCCCACGTGAAACGAGTTTCCTCCAGAACCGTTTCTCCATCGGCAGCGAGTCTCTGTTTGCTGATACGGCGACCGAGCGGGTCGTAGTGGTATCGCCATTGGATGCCGTCAGGGGTGACGACGCCGATGAGTCGATCCTCGGCGTCCCAGGTGTACTTCCAGGTGTCGGGCTTGCGTGAAAGCCGGACCTTCTGACGCATGACCACACGGCCTTCACGGTCGTGCTCGTAGCGGATCCGCCCGGCGCGGTCGATGCGGGTGCCGCTGTACGCTCGTTGCCCGCGGGCTGCGGCACCGGGATGAGCGTCCGGCCACGCGGCATAGGTTTGATTTCCCGCTTCGTCGTAGGCGTATCTTTCTTGCCATCCGGCCGCGTCGACTGCCGTGACGCGCCCGGAGACGTCCAGCGTGAAGGTGCGCCTGCCGGTCAGAAGGTCGTTGACCGAGGTCAAACGCCCGTCAGGGCGGTAAGTGAAGTAGCGGTGCAGGAGCGGCTGTGCGCACGAAGGAGCGTCGAGGGACTGTTCAATCAGCTGTCCCGCAGGTCCCCACACGTGCTTGAGCGCAAAGGCGCGGGCAAGGTAGCGGGCGTTCTCACGCCCGATCGCGTCATGTTCAAAGGTGAGCGTTCGGCCAGCCGAATTGAGACTGGCCGGGTGGCCGGCCGCATCGTAGGCGTATGTTGTGACGACACCTGCCGGGGTGACTCGTCGAGTCCGGCGGCCTGCGCTGTCGCAAGTGGTGGTCAGCATACGTCCATTGATGCTTTGGCCTACGACGCGGCCGACCTCGTCGTAGGTGTAGGCGAGGAGGGAATTCGGCCCGCTGGCCCTCAGCAGGCGGCCGCACGGATCGTGTTCATAACGATAGACTTGACCCTCCACTGTTTTTTCCTGCAGGTTGCCCACGCTGTCGTAACAGTAGGTCGTGGTCTGACCCTCGGCGTTCGTGCGCCTCGTCAGATTCCCGGCCGCGTCGTAACCGTAGGAGAGGGTACGTCCGTCGAAGTCCGTCTCTGAGACCAGTTGTCCGGCGGAGTCGTAGGAATATTCCCAGACGAGCCCGTCGGGACCCGTGATCTGCGAGAGTCGTCTCTCGGTGTCATGGGTGAACGTATAACGAGTTCCGTCCGCAGTGATGCGGCTCAGGGGGAGATCGAAATGGGTGTACTCGTGAGCAGTGGTCCTGCCCAGCGGATCGGTATAGGACGTGCAGTTTCCCTCACCGTCGTACTCCCAGTGCTCTGTGCCTCCGTCGGGGTTGGTGCGGGAAGTAAGGAGTCCTTCCACAGACCAGGTCAGAGCGGTCTTTCCTCCGACTGGATTCGTGATGCTGACCACTCGACCGAACGTGTCGTACTGACAACGAGTCACCGCGCCGGAGGGGTCGGTGATGGTGAGAGGTTGGCCGGCCGGTGAATTGGTTATGTGAACGGTCTGACCGAGTGGGTCCGTGACGGAGGCGACGGCGCCACGAGCGTCAAACGAGTAAGTGGTTGTCTCACCTGCCGGGTTGGTTACGGCTATCCTGTTCCCGAGATCGTCATAAGCGTGCAACCAAGTGGCGCCATCCGGTCCGGTAAAGGACTCGGGCATGCCCCGGGTGTCGTAGGTGACGGTACTTCGGTGGCCATCGGGGCGTATCAGCTCGATCGGCCTGCCGTCCTCGTCGTACACAACTTGTGTCGTCCGCCCGAGAGGGTCGGTTGATGACAGCAGCCGGCCGAAGGTGTCGTAATCCGCGTGCGTGCTGTGGCCCAGTGGATCGACGACGGAGACGATTTGGTGCCTGGAGTTCAAAACGAAAGAGGTCGTCGCGCCGAGGGAATTGGTATAGCGGGTGACCAGCGGATTGGACGAACCTTCCTGTTCATATTCGAAGGTGGCGGAAAGGAAGCCGTCGGGCCCCGCAGTGCGGGCTACCCGACCGTCCGTGTTGTAGATGTACCTGTAGGTGGAATTGTTGCGATCCGTCCAGGAAGTTATGCGAGATTCGACGTCGTAGGTAAAGCGAAGGGGCGCTTCTGAGGAGTTGGTGACCGATTCGAGATTTCCCGCTCCGTCGTACCCGTAACTGCTTACGGTGGCTGATCCGTCGGTCGTGCGCACAGACAGCCGGCGTATTCGTCCGCTGGTGGTGATCAACTGAACCTGGTAGCCCCCGCTGTGCAAGACGTCAATTGGTGTCCCGTCCGGCTGGCGGCCAAACTCTATACGGTTCCCGTTGCGGTCCTCGATGCCGGTCAACCAGTAAGAGGAAGAACCTCCGTAAGGACTGTAGGTGAAGAATCGCGATATTCCCGTGTCCGGGTCGGATATTCGGTACGTGGTGTCCGGGCCGTCGTGCGCATCCTGGGTGAGAGGAAGGCGGGCGCCTTCCGATGGCAGGATCGTTTCTTCTGCGATGCGTGGAAGCCGTGGGTAGATGAGGATCGATCCGTCGTCGCGTGCCCATAGTGCACTGCCGTCGGCCGTGTCGACCTCCAAGCGTTCGTCGAATGTGGACGCCCAACTGCGCCCGAACCAATGGCCGTAGCGGTATTTGGTCAGGTGCGTGCGGCGTAGGATCAGCGGTAGCACTCCGGGAAGGTACAGGTCCGTCTGGGCAAGGACCAGCTCTCCTGTGCCCACGTCCACTGGGTCTGTGACGCACGTCTTCTTGTCAAGCGGGATGCTGTGGCGACGTGCGTCGTCCTTCGCACTGCGGAGCGCGTCAGGCTTGATGCCCGGAGAAGAACCCGTTTCTCTGCTCGTGTGTGGAACGCGCCCGAAGTCTTTGCTCTTGGTGTCCCGAAACTTGTCGCGTTCGTGCTGGTCTTGCTTCTTCTGTGCACGACCGGCCTGTGCCAGGCCCTTGCCGACGTCGTTCAGATGCTTCGTCAGCTCGCTTTGTGCCTTGTCGAGAGAGCTCATCGCTCTCTCGGTAACCTCTTCTATGACCTTCGCGAGGGAGCCGCGGCCCCGAGTGCGGTTGAAGTGGTCCCGGGTAGCGTGTAGTCGTTTGCCGCCCTTCTCGCCCAAGTGCGTCGAGTGCTCATGCACCATGCTCGTGAACGTGTTGTGCTCGTGCTCGTCGAAGACGAGGTCACCGTCAGGGGCACCTCCACTGGCGCCGGCCAGCACCAGGCCGCTCGTGCCGTTTGCCGACGCGATCCGCAAATTGTCTTTACCTGCTTGAAGCGTCTGCCCGAGGTGGATGCCGTCTTGTGCCCCGAGACCGTCAGAGACGACCTGGACGACGAGGTCCGTGGCCATGGAGTCCAGGGCCGTGAAGACCGGACCGGTCACGATAGACAGGACTTCCTGCGCTGCAGCCTCGGCGGCCTCCTTGAGGATGCGCTTGACGGCCGTGCGGGTGACAGCGACGCCACCCAGCGCACCCAGTTCGGATAAGCCGAGAGTGATGGGTGCGGCCGCTTGGGCTGCGGCAACCTCGCTGGCCAACAGGCCGAGCTGGACTATAGCCGCGCCCTTGGCACCCGCGACTACCGCTGCTGCGGCATCCAGGCCGCCGGCCAGCAAACGGCCGCCCTCGGCGAGGTTGTGCAGGTGCTTCGCGTTGAGCTTCGTGACGTGCGCTTCGATCGCTTCCGTCATTGCGCCACGGTTGGTGGAAAGCAGACGGTTGAGCGCTACGTTGGTACTGCCGCGACCGGCATCCACGTCGCCGGCGAAACTGCGGAGTGACTTGGCCATATCGCGGTAGTCGTCTTCGTCCACGTTCGGCCAGTTGACGCCGATCAAATCCAGCACAAAGGCCAGCTTGTCCGGAAGTACAACACCCATCTTCCCCGCCCCTGTCATGGCATGTCAGCGTTACGACGGTATGACCTTAAACGGGTGCGGTCGAGAGCTCAATGTCGTCAGCAAGTGGCGACCGGTGAGGCTCGGTTCTGGGGGTCGGTCGAGGGCCGAGCCCAACTCGTGATGCCGAGCCGTGACTTTCAGTCGCCCGGTGTCGCGACCAGGCGCAGGAACGCGGTCCACGCGGGGGCGGGGAGGAGGAGGGCCGGAGCCTCGGGGTTCTTGCTGTCTCGCACGGGGGACGGTGCGCGTATGGGGGGGGCCGCCCGCTCAAGGCATTTCCTGCCGTTGGTGTTGCCGTGAAGAGGCCCAGTCGCGGCGCAGGTCACGCACGGGCCAGCTCCTTCCGGCGCCGCCAGATCAGGTCGGCGGATGCCTGCGGGGACAGGGCGACCGCCCGGATCAGGTTGTAGGCGTGCGCCGCCGCGGAAACTTCATCCGGGTCCAGAGCGGTTCGGCCCCGCAGGAAGCCGTCGATGTGCACGACGTCCGCCCCGGCGTCGAAGTTCAGGTTGATGAAGGACCCGCTCATGCCGGGATGCGGAGGAGTGTCGTGCGGGACCACCTGGATGACGGTTTTCGGGTGGTCTTGGGCGTCCGGCAACCGGTCGAGCTGCGCCCTCATGACGGTCGGCGTGGTCAGCATGCGGCTGATCGCGTACTCGTCGATGATGAACCACGTCAGCGGCCGGTTCGCTCGGTCGAAGACGTCCTGGCGCGACAGCCGGGCGGTCACCAGACCGTCGAGGTTGTCCGGGCGGCCGCCGG
>NZ_JBPQTX010000378.1:0-6127 GCF_051386555.1 Streptomyces sp. URMC 126 | reverse complement strand
CGCCCCCACACCCCGGTCCCCTCCGCCGCGGCAGCCGCCGCGCCCACCAGGCCGGCGTCGCCGCCCAGCCGGGCCGGCAGGACCTCGACGCCGACGGCGAAGGACAACGTCGCGTACTCGCGCAGGTAGCGGCGCAACGGCGCGAAGAGGACGTCGCCGGCGCCCGCGACGCCGCCGCCCACCACCGCGACCTCGATCTCGGTGAGGACCGCCGTCGCGGCGATGCCGGCCGCGAGGGCCTGAGCGGCACGGTCGAACGACGCGACGGCCAGGGGGTCGCCGGCGCGGGCCGCCGCGGCGACGCCCGTCGCGCCCGTGTCACCATCCGGCCCGGGCAGCCAGCCGGACTCCAGGGCCCGGCGGGCGATGTTGGGGCCGCTGGCGATGCGTTCGACGCAGCCCCGGGCGCCACAGGGGCACGGGTCGCCGTCCAGGTCGACACTGATGTGACCGATGTGCCCGGCATTGCCCGTGCGGCCGGGATGCAGGCGTCCGCCGAGCACCAGCCCGCCTCCCACGCCTGTCGACACGACCATGCACAGGGCATCGGCCCGTCCCCGCGCCGCGCCGAGCCAGTGTTCTGCGGCGGTTATGGCGACGCCGTCCCCGACGAGGACGACGGGCAGGTCGCCGACCCGACGTCCCACCTCGGCCACCAACGGAAAGCCGCGCCAACCCGGTACGTTGACGGGGCTGACCGTACCGCGCGCCGCGTCCACGGGCCCGGCGCTGCCGATGCCCACCGCGCGCACGCGCCGCCAGTCGGTGGAAGCGGAGAGTTCGTCGAGCACCTCGGCCACCGCGCCCATCACCACCGCCGCGTCACCCTCGGCAGGGGTCCGCCGCCGGGAGCGGACGAGAAGCCGCCCCTCGGCGTCCACCAGCGCTCCCGCGATCTTGGTCCCGCCGATGTCGAGCGCGGCGACGAGAGCGCCCGGTCCGGTGTGCGTGGGGGACGGCATGAGGAACGGTGTCTCCTGCTCCACTCGTGGCGCGGCCGGCCCCGGGTGGCCGGCCGTCGCTTTCCCGCCAGTCTCCGCCACTGTTGACAACGTTGTCCAGGCCCTATGCTCGATCGACGCGTCCCGCACACGCGGGTACGCGAAGGCCCGGTAGGACACCGCCCCGAACCGGCGGAGAGCGCGCATCTCCCCCAGCACACACACGACACCCGCGACACACAAAGCACGAAGCACGAAGCACGAGCACAGAACACAGCACCGGAACCATCCGCAGCGCCCACAGCCCACAGCCCAGGAAACCCCACCAAACCCACGAAGCCCACAGAGGACGCGCCACGTGCCCGACACCGCCCACACCCCGCGCCCCCGCTACGGCACCCGTCCGACCATGAAGGACGTGGCGACGCGCGCCGGCGTGGGGTTGAAGACCGTGTCCCGCGTGGTGAACGGCGAGCCCGGTGTGACCACCGAGACCGAACGCCGCGTCCGGGAGGCCATCGCCGCCCTCGGTTTCCGTCGCAACGACAGCGCCCGCGTCCTGCGCAAGGGCCGGACCTCGTCCGTCGGTCTCGTCCTGGAGGACCTGGCGGATCCCTTCTACGCCCCGCTCAACCGCGCTGTCGAGGAGGTGGCCCGCGATCACGGCGCGCTGCTCATCAACGGTTCCAGCGCCGAGGACCCCGAGCGGGAGCGCGAACTCGCCCTCGCCCTCTGCGCCCGCCGCGTCGACGGGCTCGTCGTCATCCCGGCCGGCGACGACCACCGGTACCTGGAACCGGAGATGGCGGCGGGCGTGGCCACGGTCTTCGTCGACCGCCCCGCCGGGCTGATATCCGCCGACACCGTCCTCTCCGACCACGCGGGGGGTGCCCGAGAGGGCGTGGCGCATCTGATCGCCCACGGCCACCGCCGGATCGGCTTCATCGGCGACCAGCCGCGCATCCACACCGCGACCGAGCGGCTGCGCGGCTACCGGGCCGCGATGGACGCCGCCGCGCTGCCGGTTCACGACGGCTGGATCTCGCTCTGCCCGACCGTTCCCGAGCGCGTACGCGGCGAGATGGCGCGCATGCTGTCCGGCCCGGCCCCGGTCACCGCCTTCTTCACCGGCAACAACCGGGTGACGGCCACGGCCGTCCGCGTACTGTCCGAACTCGCGCGACCCGTCGCGCTCGTCGGCTTCGACGACCTCGAACTGGCCGACCTTCTCTCCCCCGCCGTCACCGTCGTCGCCCAGGACCCCGCCCGCCTCGGCCGTACCGCCGCGGAGCTCCTCTTCCAGCGCCTCGACGGGTACGCGGCGGAGGCCCGGAGGATCGAGTTGCCGACGCGCCTGATCGTCCGCGGCTCGGGCGAACTGCCGCCCGCGCCGCACTGAGCGCGGCGGACCGCGCCCGGCCGGGAAGCGAGCCCGGGGACAAGCGACGCGCAGCGGTCCGCCGTGAAGCAGCTCGGAATGCCGGGGGTTCAGGGTGCGGAAGTTCGGCATACGGCGGCTCGGAGCGCACAGCAGGCTCATGACCCGGCCGCGCGCGATGCCCCGCAGGCCGGAACAGGCGGGTCAGTGGATCAGTCCCCCGTCGGCTCCGGGGCCTTCGCCGGCCCGGCCGGGTTCTCGGGTTCGAGGACGAAGACCGGGATGACGCGGTGGGCCTTCTCCTGGTATTCGGCGTACGGCGGATACGCGGCGACCGCGCGTCGCCACCACTGGGCCCTCTCGTCTCCCGTGACCTCACGTGCCGTCATCGCCTGGCGGGCGGGGCCGTCCTGGAGTTCCACCCGCGGATCGGCCTTGAGGTTGAAGTACCAGTCCGGGTGGCGCGGGAAGCCGCCCTTCGAGGCCACCGCCGCGTACCGCCCCTCGTACTCCACACGCATCAGCGGAATCTTGCGGATCCTGCCGCTCTTCGCGCCGCGCATCGTGACGATCACGACCGGCAGGCCCGTGTCCCAGAGCGTCGTGCCCTGTGTGCCGCCCGAACTCTCGTACAACTCGACCTGTTCACGCACCCACTGCGCCGGGCTCGGCTCGTACTCGCCCTCGAAAGGCATGGCGCGCCCCCGTTGTCGTGTGTGTGGACTTCCGGGCCAGTCCAGCACAAGCCTCGCGCGAAAGGGAGACCGCCGTTCCCGCCCTGCCGCCGACCGGACGGGGACGAGGGCGAGCGAGAAGGCGGGACCGCACGGGTCAACCGCCTCTCGCCTCTCCGGTCGAAGCCCAGGGTCGAGCTCAGGCCGTGTCGCGTGTGCGGAATGCCCGGGCGAGCGCTCACGGTCGGGGCATCGTCGATCAGCGCGCGCCCGTAAAGTCAAAGGTCCGCTTCGGGTCCGACGTGGCGAAGAACCGTCTTGTACTCGCCTGTGGCGAAGAGCCCGTCGATGGCCCTGACCATTGCCGGCACACCCGCCTCACGGACGATGAGGCCGTCCCAGCACCACCAGCAGTCGCCTTCCGGCTCGCCCGCCTGCCGCTGGTGGTCCATGATCCGCTGCACCTCGTCGAGAGTGAACACCGTTCCGGACCAGCGATCGCCGTCATCGCGGACGACCCACATGTCCACGTTGCAGACCGTGTCGAGGTCCTCTCCCGCGCCGGGCACGAAGCAGATCTCGTACCCGTCACGCTTGACGCGGTAGAAGGGACCGTCCCACACTGCTCGCTCCATCACGCTCTGCCGTATGCCGTCTTCAGGGGCCGAACCGAGCGGCCGCCGATCAGTACATCACGCCCCGCCCGCAGGGCGCGGCGCCGAGCGAGTCCGCGCTTCGGCGGCGGGCGGGAGCCGTACGGAACGGCAGGTTTCGCGCACTCCTGGCCCGTGTCCTGTGGTGGACAACGATCAGCCGGTTCGCCGACGTCGTTCCTCGGCTTCGGCCGGGGTGTCGTAGTAGCCGGGCCGTGCCAGGAGGGCCGAGCTGAAGTAGTAGCCCTGCTCTTCCTCCGGTTCATCGTCGGCTTCGAGCGGAAAACGTGCTGTCCGTGCCGGTGTGCATCCGACAACGAGGAGAGATCGTGGAGCGAGTTCAGGGCGGGGTCGGCGCTTGCTGATCCATGCCGATCCGCAGGGGGCCGACGCCGACGGGAGGAGCAAGGTCGAGATCCATGCAGGGCATGATGCCGAAGGGCACTGTCAGTGGGGGGTGGGCCTTGAGTGATGGAGGCTTTGCCGGTCAGTCCCCTGCCCGGACCTTTGGCGAGCCGGGCGGGGAGGTCCTGGGGGCTTGCCCAGTCAGCCGGCCTCGGGCTCGGGTGCTGGGCGAGGCGATGTCTGCCGCCGAAGCGCCTACTCCTCATCGGAGTCGTACGTCTCCACGACCTCCCTGATTGCGGTCTGCAATTCCTCGCGGCTCATCGGGGACCCGTCCGAGGTGGCGCTGGAGAAGCCCCGGCCGCTCGGGCCGTTGGTCCAGTCGAAGTCGTAGACACCGGGTTCTTCCGGGCGCGCCCGGACCGTGAACTCCCGGCCGTCCACGCTCAGCCGAATCGCTTCTTCGCTCGTCAATGGTGCCACCGCCTTCGCCTCGCCTCGGTCGCACGCACCGGCGACGCCCGGCGGGCCTCCACGCAGGAATGAGTGAACGGACCCGCGGCGCCCCTCACCCGTGCTCCAACGCCGCCAGTCGCAGCTCAAGTTGATCCACCCGTTGCCGTAGCAGGGCGACCTGGGCTTCCAGGCTGACCTCCCGTTCCGCCCTGCGTTGAATGCGCGGTGAGGCGGCGGCGCGTTCGATCACCGCGTCCAGCCGGACCAGGCGCTGCGGTCCGTTCGGTCCGTCCACCAACCGAGACCGGATCTCGCCGTTCCGGTACCAGGAGCGCAGGGCCGAGCGGGAAACGCCGGTCTCCGCCTGGGCCTTGGCCAAGGTGACCCAGGGTGCCCCGTCCAGTCGCTCGAACAACTCCAGCTCGCTCTGCCAGCGCGCGAGCCTGTCCTCCCAGCCCGATGCCGTCGACATCAAGACCCTCCCTTCGTCACGGACACCCTGTCAAAAGCAGCGTATTGACGGGGTTGAGAGCATGGAAGCATGACTTTTGAGCGGTTCACAGTGAAAGCCCGCAAGGTGGTCGTCACGGCCCAGGAGGAAGCCCGGCTGCTCAAACACGATCACATCGGCACGGAGCACCTTCTGTTGGCGCTCCTTGAGGTGCCGGACCACACGGCGGCGAACGTCCTGCACCGGCTTGGGTACGACAAGGAGGCGGCGCGGGCCGATGTCGTCGCGGTGGTGGAGCCCGGCACGCAAGCACTCAACGGCCACATCCCGTTCGCCCCGAGCGCGAAGCGGGCACTGGACCTCGCCCTGCGCGAGGCGCAGCGGCTGCGTCACACCGACATCGGCACGGAGCACATCCTGCTCGCCCTCGCCGGGGAAGGCGCGGGGGCCGGCGCGGAGGTACTCGCCAAGCGGTTCGGCTCGGTCGACAGGGTCCGGGCCGCGGTGCTGTCAGCGCTGGAGGGACCCCAGGAAGCCGTGACCGGCCCATGGTCCGCGGCGACGCCCGCCGTCGAGGACGCCGTGTCCACCGCCGGCGCGCTGGCCGGTGCCGCGCCGGTCGGCAGCCACCACCTGTTGGAGGCGATGGTGCGCGCGGAGGACAGTATGGCGGCCAGGGTCCTCCGCGAGCTCGGGGTCGATCCGGACGCGGTCATCGCCAAGATCGACGAACTGGATCCGGAAACGACCACGGACGCCGGCCCGGAGGAGGCCGCCGCACGGAAGATGGAGATCCGGCTGGTCGAGGACGAGGTGCGGCTGATCCTGCGGGATCCGGCGACGGTCTCGACCGTCAAGAAGATCGCCGAACTCGCCGGCGGCGGCCCGGTTCGGGGCGTCGGTCCGGTCGCCGGCATGTTCGTCCCGGTCTGGCGGTCGGCCGACGAGCTGCTGCGACGGTTGCGGAGTGCGCTGGAGCCGGAGCCCGGAGGAGCGGACGGGTCCCCCGCGAGCGACACGGACCGCGCCGTGCGGGCAGCCCTCGGGTCCCGGCTCCGCCGGTGAACCGGTGAACGACGGGCCGAGCCGGGGGTCTTCGGGCCGGTGTCGTTCCCGGGGGTGATGCGCCGTCTTCCGGGCACCTTTCGCCCGCACCTTTCAGCGCCCGGGTCTCGTGCCTCCCGTCATCAGGTGGGGCGGTTCGGGTCGGGTCGGGGCGGGTCAACCGC
>NZ_JBPQTX010000377.1:0-6134 GCF_051386555.1 Streptomyces sp. URMC 126 | reverse complement strand
CCCCCACGGACCCCGTCCCGCACGCCAGGTCTCCCCGCCCCAACCGGCACCCGGTAGGCTTTCCCCCGCGCCGCGGCGGGCAGCCCGGCGCGGGGAGGCTTGCCCGAGCGGCCTAAGGGAACGGTCTTGAAAACCGTCGTGGCAGCGATGTCACCGAGGGTTCAAATCCCTCAGCCTCCGCCGAGGCCAGCGTCATCGCTGGTCAGAAGGGGTGCCCCGGATTCGGGGGCACCCCTTTCGTGCCGGGTTCGTCTCACCCTGATCCGGCGACATCCCACCGACGACCAGGGCGTGTGGCCAACCTGGGGCCAGGATCCGGGGGGGGTGGTGTCCCGCCCCCTCCGCGTGATCGCCTTCGTCGGCCCGCCTGTCCTTCGCTCGCCCTTACCGGGGCGTTCGCCTGGTCGGCGTGCTGGGGCAGGCGTCGGAAGCCTGCTGTGTGAAAGGTAGCGTGAAGCCCTTACGGGGAAGCCTCGGCCTTGCGCCGCCTCATAGGGGAGCAAGATTGCGTTTTGCCGGCAAGGCCGTTGTGGCGTCCCTCGCTGCCGCCGTCCTGTCAGTGTCTCTGACAGCGTGCGGCGGATCCGACAAGGAATCGGAGAGGGGCGCCGAGCCCGCTGAGTCTTCGTCGCGGTCCCCGAAGGCTGAGGCCGGGGGGCAGATCAAGAAGCCGCCCAAGCCCGAACGCGTGGCCGGCCCCAGGGAAGTCATCGCCTCCATAAAGGCGTTCGACGAGGAAACCTGCTCAATGGACCGAGGGACCGGATGCGATGAGGACCCCGACGAAATCGCCGCCCTGGGCCAGCCCGGCACCTACGACCCCCGGAAGTACACCAGGTCCTTCACATTCCAGGGCGGTGTGTTGAAGGTGAAGACGTCTCTTCCTTCCGCCGCCACAAAGGAGAACATGGAGCTGGCCGATATCGCGGGCTTCCACTACGGGTCCGCCTACGAGTGGTCGTCGACGATGCCCGACGAGCACCGGGAGAACATCAAGGCTGTCGAGGCCGTGGAGATCGTCCTCGACAACGGCCGCACGGGCGACCGCTGTGAGGCGGGTGACGAGGATGCCGTCCCGCGGTGCCGGAAGATCAGTAGCGCGTTCGCGTAGGGATCAAGTGGCCCGGCACACGAGGGTGTCCGGTCAGTGGGCGGAACTCGCGGCTCCGCCCACACGGACGCAAGACGGTTCCTTGCCCTGCCGCCCTTGAGCCGGAAGGCACCGCGGCCGCGGGCGTCAGAAGAGGTCGCGGTACTGGTTGAAGCCCGTGCCGATCTTCGTCCTGGGCTTGAACGGGGTGGCCGCCTTGCCCGTGCCCCTGTAGAGCCACAGGTTGCCCTTGCGGTCGCGGGCGAGGAGGTCGCTGTGGCCGTCCGCGTCGACGTCTCCCGTGGTCACCAACTTGTCGAACGTGTTCCAGCCGCCGCCCACGCGCGTACGGGAGGCGAACGGCTTCCGCGCGTCGCCCGTGCCCTTGTACAGCCAGAGGACGCCCTGCTTGTCGCGGGCGACGATGTCGGGCTTGGCGTCGCCGGTCAGGTCACCGAGCCCGGTGATCCGTGTGTACTGGCCCCAACCCGGACCGATCTTGGTGCCGGCGGCCAGTGTGCCGTTCGCCATGGTCTGGAAGCGCCAGAGGACGCCCTGCCTGTCGCGGGCCACCAAGTCGGGGTGGGCGGCGCGGGCGAGGGTGCCGGGGGAGAAGACGTTGTCGTACCCGGACCAGCCGCCCGCCACCCGCTTCAGCTTGCCGCCGCGCCAGAGGTTCAGCGTTCCGTCGTCCATGACGTGATAGGCGCCGTCCTGCCAGCCCGTCAGGTCCGGGTCGACCGACGCGCAGAACTTCAGGTGCGGCCACACGTAGGCGCCCGAGCGGGTGTCGAAACCGCCCTTCCCGTCGGCCATGTACACGTACATCTGGCCCGACGGCAGGATGCCCGACAGGAAGAAGGACGGCGCGGTGGGGGTGGGGCGGTGCCGCCCGGCCTTGGCCGTGGCCCCCGCCGTGCTCTTCGACGGCCCGGACGCCGCGGGGGATGTGCCCCCGTCGGCCGCCGCGGCCGTACCGGCGGCGGCAGCGGCCAGGGTGGCCGCGAGTACCGAGGCGGCGAGGCGTGACAGGGTGCGCCCCCGGCGGGAGGACTGGGTCACGTAGGGCTCCAGGAGTCGAGTCGTGCCGTGCGGAGTCGGGTGGACCCCGAGCGTTGTCCGGATCTTCGCACGGGTGGCCCAGTGGATTTCGGGCGGCCGGGAGGTCGGCCGCGCCAAAGGCGGGGGGCGCTGTGCGGGGCGTCGCGTCGTGTGGGGCGGGTCACAGCGCTCCGCCGGTCACGTTCGTTCTCCGGGATCCGTCAGTGCGATGACAGCCAAGAACGCGGCGGTGGTGCCGCGGTGGCGGATCGAGGAGGAGATGACGATGGCGGAGCGCGCGATCACGGCGGAGGTGGCGGCGGCCTCCCGGATGTCGGACCCGGTGGCGCTGGTCCCGGAGCTGGCGGACGTCTCGGCGGCGCTGTTCAAGGCGGTGGGCAACCGGTCGGTGCCGCGGCGCACCATCGGGCTGGCCCACCTGCGGGCCGGTCAGATCGTCGGCAACACGTACCTGACCATGCTGCACACGGACCTGCTGCGTAAGGCCGGCGAGTCGGAGGAGCGCATCACGGCGGTGTCCTCGTGGCAGGACGCGCCCTACTTCACCCCCGCCGAGCGCGTCGCGCTGGCGCTGACGGAGGCGGTGTTCCAGCCGTCGGCGCACGGTGAGCGGGTGTCCGACGAGCTGTACGCGCAGGCGGCCGAACATTACGACGAGAAGGAACTGGCCACGTTGACGGTCGCGATCGGCCAGGTCGCCTTCTTCGTCCCGCTGGCCCTCATCAGCAAGCCGGTGCCCGGCCGGACCTTCTCCGAGCAGTGGGATTGAGGCGGTAAGGGGGCCGTGCGCCGGGCGGTGGGGCGTCGCCCGGCGGACGCGGCGCGCGGCCGGAGCCGCCGCGACGGCTCAGGACGCGGCCCGGCGCCGGACCGGGGTGAGCAGCGTCAGATGCGTACCCGGCCGCCCGGCGCGCCGTCCGGCCACGGTGGGGTAGGCGGCGACGGGGCCGGCGGGCCGCCACGGGGCACCGAGGCGTTTGGCCGTGTACATGGCCTCGTCGGCGCCGCGCAGAAGTTCGGAGAGGGCGGCACCCGGACGGTGCGCGGTGTGACAGAGCCCTATGGAGGCGCGAGGGGCGAGAGTTACGGTTCCCGTGTCGAGAGGGGTGGAGAGGCGGGCGGACAGGCCGTAGGTCAGTTCGTCGTCCGGATCGGTGTCGGGGTCCAGGCGGACGACCGCGGTGAACTCGTCGCCGCCCAGCCGCGCCGCGAAGCCGCCGCGCGAGGCGCACCACGCGGCGAGCCGGCCGCCCACGGCCGCCAGGACCTGGTCGCCCACCGCGTGCCCGTGCGTGTCGTTGATCTGCTTGAAGCCGTTGAGGTCGAGCAGCAGCACGGCAGCGTGTGGGTGGCGCACCGCGCGAAGGGCGCGGGAGGTGAACTCCTCGCGCCGCATCAGCCCGGTGAGCGGGTCCGTGCGGGCGGTACGGAGGCGGCGGGCGAGGAAGAGGGCGTGGGCGGCCCAGCCGACGGTCGGGGCGGCGATGGGCAGGACCTGGCATATGAGGTTCGTCATGGGGTGCCTTCCTGTGCGATCGCTGGTCTGTGGGGAGTTCGGGCCTTGGGCGGCGGGGCTTGAGGTCGGTGATCCTCCGGGTCTTCCGTCTCAGGCCTTGAGGGACGCGGGAGTTCGGGTGTCCGGGTGTCCGGGAGTGCTGTCGTGCGGCGGGCTGATCGAGTGCTTCGCGGCATGACGTGCGTGCGGTGCGACTGAACGGTGTGCGCCGGGTGCCGTCGACGCCGTGCCGGTATGAGCGTGGCCAACGCCGGTGCCGCGCGGCGGAGTTGGGTGGCGCGGGGGCGCCGGCCGTTCCGGGGCGGGCGGAACGGCCGGGTCCTGCCGTCACTGTTCACCGTTCACCGTCGTCCGGTGGCCTGTTATCGGTGATCGGGAGTTGTCGGCAGGCGAGCGGGGCCCGCCGATCCCAGGCCGGCGCCTCCCCCATGGCCGGCGATCCCTGCCTGAGGCCGGTACCCGGAGTTCGCCGGTCGGCGCGATCAAGGTGGTCCACAGCCCGTGTCGGTTCGGCGTGAGGGCGCCGCGGCGGGCGGGCATCCTGTGGTGAAACGGTGCGTTCCGTGAGTGTTTCGAGGGTTCCGGGCGGCGAGGGAGGGGTGCGCGACCGGATGGCCTGACCTGTGGAAGTGGTGAACGTTTATCCGGGGAACATCATGCTTGCGAGGGAATGGGGAGCCCCAGGGGGTTCGGTGGGGATTCGGTGGGCAAATCTGCTGTCGCGACGTCGTTGATCCGCAAGGCGGCAGGCCAACCGCCTTGCCAGGCACAGCAGTTCCGATGGAGGAATGACATGGCAAGCACCCGTACGGCAGCCCGTATCCTCAGCGCCGTCGCCGCCCTCCCGATGGCGGCGCTCCTCTTCTCCGGCGTGGCGCAAGCCGACGACGGCCCTCGTGGGCAGCTCGCCAACAGGGGGTCCAACGCGGCGATCGCCGGCGTCGTCGGCAGCGGCGTCGGAGGCAGCAACCATGGGAACTCCGCGACCACCCAGCAGGTCGCCACGGGCGCGGGAGCCACGAACCAGGACAACACCGCGAGCGTCACCGGTCCCGGCCATACGGCCATCCAGCAGGAGAACGTCCGGGTCGTCTTCGCCAATATCCACGACGACTGACCCGGCCCCCGCTCCGGACACCCGTCGTGACCGGCGGGCTGGACGCGTCGGCCGGGGTGTTCGGGGCGGGGGGTGAGAGCCGTGGGATCGCGGTGGCCGGAGGGGGCTCTCGGCCTGAGGGTTCTGAGGCTCAGGGAGTCAGGGGCTCAGGGGTCCCGAGCTCGGAGGGGTTCAGGGGGACGTGGGAAGCGATGGGAAGCGATGGGAAGCGAAGTGACGGCACGGCCTGGGTGAGGTGAGGGCGCACAGGGAACGGAACAGGGTCTGAACGACCGCGCGAGGGTGCCTCGGTGCCCGTCGCGCGGTCGCTCGTCGTCGGCGTCGGAACGTGCCGTAATGACGGTTTCGTCACCCTGGAGCCGGAGTTCCCACGTCCGAGGTGCTTCTCGGGCCAGACGGATGAATCGAGGGCGTGTCAGCGAAGGCCCATGGGATCCTGGACCTTGACTTCGCCGTATGGACGCACGAAGAAGGATCATCGGATATCTCGTCGCCCTGATGGCGGGCATGGCCCAGCTCCCGGCCGGTTACGCGCCCGCCACGGCGGCCGACGCGAAGGCGCCGATGGCCAAGGCACGCGCCGTGTTCCGGGGCCGGGCGTTCGACACCTGCCAGGCCCCGTCGCTCGTGACACTGAGGGCGTGGAAGACCTCCCCCTACCGTGGCGTCGGCGTCTACTTCGCCGGTGACGGACGGGCCTGCCCCCGCCAGCGCTGGCTCAGTCACGCATGGCTCACCGGCGCTCGGGACCTCGGCTGGCGCGTGCTTCCGCTGTACGTCGGCTCGCAGTCGCCCTGCGTCCGCTCGGAGACCAAGAGGGTCGTTCCCATCGGCGACGAGCCGGAGGACCAGGGGGCGGAGGAGGCCGTCGAAGCGGTGGAGAAGGCGCGGCGGCTCGGCATCCTGCCGGGAAGTCCGATCTACCTCGACATGGAGGCGTACAACGACAGGGACGAGGACTGCGCCGCCGTGACGTTGGCCTTCGTCCGGTCCTGGAGCAGCACGGTCACCCGGCACGGCTACATCTCCGGCTTCTACAGCAGCGCCGAGTCCGGGATCCGGCACATGGAGCGCGCCCGGCGCGCGGGCGTCAGGTCGCTTCCCTCGGTCATGTGGTTCGCCCGCTGGCGTGTCGCGGCCTCGACCGACCACGAACGCACCCTCTCCAGAAACGCCTGGCAGCCCCACCGCCGCATCCACCAGTACGCCGGGGAGGTCACGGAGACCCACGGTGGCCGGAAGCTGACGATCGACCGGGACCTGGTCGACGCTCCGGTGGCTGTCATCGGGTGACGAAACCCGACTCCGGGGAGGCGGGAAGGCGGGGGACTCGAAGGCCTGTCTCTTAT
>NZ_JBPQTX010000376.1:0-6156 GCF_051386555.1 Streptomyces sp. URMC 126 | reverse complement strand
AGAGACAGGAGGGGGACCTCGCCCCCACCAGCGAGCTCCCCCTCCATCTCGCCGTCTACCGGGCCACCGACGCCGCGGCCATCGTCCATACGCACGCCGTCCACGCCACCGCCGTCTCCACCCTGGTGGCGGAGCTGCCGCCGGTCCACTACATGACCGCGGCCCTCGGCGGACCCGTACGGGTCGCCCCCTACGCCCTCTACGGCAGCGACGAGCTCGCCCGGCACGCGCTCACCGCCTTGGAGGGACGCACCGGCTGCCTCCTGCGCAACCACGGCACGCTCACCTACGGGGCGACCCTGGACCAGGCGTACGACCGCGCCGCCCAGCTGGAGTGGATGTGCCGCGTCTGGCTCGCGGCCTCCGGGGTGCCCGGGCGCACCCCGTCCCTCCTCGACGCCGGGCAGCTCGCGGAGGCGGGGGAGAAGCTGCGCGGGTACGGGCGGCGTCCGGGGTGACCGGCGTTCGGCGCCCGGACCGAGGTCAGGGCTCGATCGTGACCGGCCGCTCCGCGCGCAGGTCGCTGACGAAGCCGCCCTTGACCACGCGCATCCAGTAGGAGTGCGTGCGCTGCCCGGCGGGGATGCCGGGGTCGCGCTCCAGCCGGCGGTCCAGGGAGGTGGCGCCGGCCGGGACGTCGCGCTGGAAGGTGTAGGGGTGCCAGATGCCGAGCTCGCTGCTGTAGAAGGGCTTGCGCTCCATCAGCATGACCTGGTCGGGGGCGCCCTGCGCCGGCTGCCACCGGACGCGGGCGGTGGCCGCGTCCAGGCGGACCACGGACGTCACCTCGGGCGCCTTCGGCACGGCCGAGGGAGCGGCGGGGCGGAGGTCGCCGCTGCGGATCGTCCGCGGCACGGACGGGTCGTAATTCTCGGGGTCGGCCAGCCGTCCCGTCACGCGGAGCGCGGTGGGGGCCGGGCCGCCGTCCGCGCAGGCGTCCACCTGGACGGCCATGCGCCAGTCGCCGGAGAATCTGACGTAGTCCTCCTTCTGGACGGGCAGCTCCCGGGTGACGCCGCCGGCGACCCGGCTGACGGTGTAGACGTAGCGGGAGTCGTGGTCGCGGACCACCTGGTAGCTGCACCGGTCGACGGCCGCGGCGCGCGCGGTGACGGCCGGCGGCGCCGAGCCGGCGACCGCTCCGGCGGCGGGGGCGGCGGCGAGCGCCGCGAAGCCCAGCGCGCACGTGGCGACGGCGGTGGCGGCAGCGGTGGCGGTGCGAGCGGGCATGCGTCCTCCGGTGTGTTCGTCGGCTCGGGACGGGCCGGCGGGCGGCGGCCGGGAGCGGACCGGCCGGTTCGCCGACCGTGCGGACGCTACCGAGCACCGACCGTCAAGAGAAGGTCAAGCGTGAGTAAAGCGGTGGTTTCGCGTCGGCTTTTGGCGAGAAGTGTTCGCGACGCCGCCCGGCGGGGTTCCGGCGGGGGCGGCGCCACCGGACGGCCCGCGCCGCACCCGTGCCCCACTCGCGCTCGGCCCGCGCCCCCGCCGTGTCCGCGATCACCCGCGCGCCCGCCCACGCCGACTGGCCTCGCCCCACCCCGGTGCGGACACTGGAGGGATGCATCTGGTCCGGACGACGGCGATGACAGCGGTGACCATGATCGGTGCCGGGGCGGCCGCCCTGGCCGCGGGGCGGTACGCGGGCGACGGCCTCCTGAGAAACGGCCCGGACCGGCCCCTCCCGGGTGAGCCCCGCCTCACCGTACGGGCCGTCGACAAGACCACCGTCACCCTCGACCGCACCCCCGCCTCCTGCCGCCCCGGCACCTACGGGCTCACCGGCCCCGGCCTGCACGCCGTCGTCGGACCGCCCGTCGCCGACGTCTCGCACCCCCACGACCGCGTCGTCCGCCGGCTCGAACGGATCACCCAAGGGACCCTCAAGCCCGGCCTCCGGATCCGGCTCACCCCGCAGATCCACCGGGGCGACCCGCGCGAGGCCCTCGCCCCCGAGGGCATCACGGGCCTCAAGGATCTTGAGGACAAGGAGCTCGCCGGCGAGACCGGCCCGCTGCCCGCCTGGTTCCTGCCCGGCGCCCGCGACACCTTCGTCGTCACCGCCCACGGGCTCGGCACCACCCGCGAACACCCCACGGTGCTGCTGCCGTTCCTGCGCCGGATGCGGCTCCCCGCGCTCGTCCCCGCCCACCGCGGCGACCCGGGAGCCCCCCGGCCCGCCGACGGCCTCGACCGGCTCGGCGCCGCCGAGTGGCGCGACGTCGTCACCGCCGTCGAGGAGTCCGTCCGGCACGGCGCCCGGCGCGTGGTGCTGCACGGCTGGTCCACCGGCGCCACCGCGGCCGTCCTCGCCGCCGCCGACCCACGCGTCCGGCCGCACGTCGGCGGACTCGTCCTCGACTCGCCGGTGCTCGACTGGGACGCCGCGCTGCGCGCCCTCGCCGCGCGCCGGCTCCCGGCCGCCCTGCGCCCGCTCGCGGTGCACGCGGCCCGTGTGCGAGCCGGGCTGGAACAGGAGAGGCTGCGCGCCGCGGTCGCCGACGCCGTCCGCCCGGGCGTGCCCGTGCTGTTGCTGCACAGTCCGGACGACGCCGTCGCGCCCTGGGCGCACTCCCGGGATCTCGCCGCGCGCCGTCCGGATCTGGTCACTTTGCGCACCGTCCGCGACGCCGGGCACGCGGCCCTGTGGAACGCGGACCGGAAGGGCTACGAGGAGTCCCTGCGACGGTTCCTGACGCCCCTTATGTAGGTTGCCACCAGGGGGCATCCGTGACTGCATGGTTGATTCCGATTGGGTTTTCGGAGCGTGAACGGCAAGACTGCTCCTGTGACGTCCCGTACTCCGCGCGACTCCCGGCTCAGACTCGTACCCCGGCAGCCGATCACCGCCGCCCGCCGAGCGGTGGCCGGCCGAGGCTCCCGTCCGGCACCCCGGCCGCCCGCCGGCATCCCGGGCCGTCCGGAACTCGCCCGGCAGGCGAGAGCCGGACTCACCGGCGCCGTCCGGCTGGCCCGCTGGGCGGCGGCCGAGTACGCCCGCGGGGCCGGACCGGGCCCCGACGAGGCCGGCGCGCTCGGGCCGGCGACGGCCGAGCGGGCCGCCGCCGCCCTCGGCCTGACGCCGCGCCAGGTCCAGGCCGACTGGGACCGCGCCCGGCTCGCCGGACTGCTCGAACTGCACGACGGCAGCGCCCGCGCCGGCTGGCGGCTGACCGCCTGGGACCGCGACGACAGCGCCGTGCTGCGCGGCTGGGTCGCCCTGTTCGACGCCTGGTCGCTGGCCCGCCCCGAGCCGGCCGGCACCGACCCGACGGTGGCAGCCGAGGTCGTCGAGGCGGCCCCGCAACTGCTGTCCGTCATGCACCTGTCCGGCGGCCCGGTCTCCGTCGCCATGCTGCTCGACCTGCTCCGGCAGCGGGTGGCGGAGATCCGCGCCGAGCGCTGCGAGATCTCCTACGACGGCCCCGGCCCGGTCCCGTCCGGACCGCCCGTCCCCGCCCCCCGCGCCGGGGACGCGGAGGACGCGGAGGACACCGGGCCGCTGCCGGACCTGCTCGCCTGGGCACTCGACGGCCTGGCCTCCGTCGGCGCCCTCGTGGTCCGAGGCGACGCGGGACCGGACGCCGAGGCCGTGCTCACGCCGCTCGGCAACTGGGCGGTGTGGGTCAAGCTCGAACAGATCTGCGTCGCCGCCCAGAGCCCGGCGGGCAACATCGAACTCTCGGCCGAGGCCATGCTGCGCGGCTGCGCCGACCTCAGCCCCGGCCCGGCCCGCGCCGAGTACCGGGCCTGGCTCGCCGCCCGCCCGGTGCGCAGCGCCGTAGCCGAGCTCCTGGAAGCGGCCCGCGGCGACGACGCCCTGGTCCGCGGGCTGGCCTTCGAGGCGCTCCGGGCCGTCGGAGCCCCCGCCGAACCCGCCGTCCGCGCGGTCGTCGACGAGACGGTGCTGCGGCCTTACGCGCTGCTGTGGCTGGCGGAGCAGGAGGGGCGCGACCCGGAGGAGGCCGCCGAGGTCCTCACCCGGGAGGAGGCCACCTGGCTGTGGGTGGACACGGCCGCGGCCGTCGCCGACCACGGGGAGAGCCGGCTGCTCGTCCGGCACCTGGAGTCCGCGGTGCAGGGCACCGTGCCGGCGCTGCTGGCGGAGGTACGGGCGGTGGGGCATCCGCGGACCGTCCAGGTGCTGGTCGCGCTGGCCGCCGCGCATCCGGATCCCGCCTTGGCCAAGGCGGTGCGGCGGGCGGCGTTCCAGGTGCACCGCGGGGGGAACTGAGCGGCGGGGTGCGCCTGCGGCGGGCTGGTGCCCCGGTCCCCGCTTGTCGCGGCTTCGCCGCTCGTCCTCAAGCGCCGGACGGGCTGGACAGTGCGGCCTTGGGCACGCACTTCAGCCCGTCTGGGGGCACCCCCTCTGGGGGAGCTTGAGGACAACCGCGCGGAGCGCGGTTTCAGGGGGTCCGGGGGCTTGCCCCCGGGAATCGGCGAAGGGGAGGGGCCGGGGCACCGCCCGCCGCAGGCGCACTCCGCCGCGTCAGCCGGTGGCCTCCGGCCCCGACGGGGCGTACGTGCCGAACGTCCAGAGGTTGCCCTCCAGGTCCCGCGCCAGATAGTCCCGAGCGCCGTACACCTGGTCGGCAGGAGGCACCAGAATCTCGGCCCCCTGCCGCCGGGCCCGCTCGCAATGCGCGTCCACGTCGTCCACGACGACGTAGATCCCGGCGGGCCCCGCGTCGGCCATCGCCTCGGCGAAGGGCCCGCCCCGCCCCGCCGAGCCGATCATGACCATGCCGTTGCCGTGGACGAGCTCCGCGTGCAGCACGGTCCCGTCCTCGCTCTCGTAGAGCGCGGACCGGACGAAGCCGAAGGCGGTGGTCAGCTGGGCGAGGGCCGCCTTGGCGTCACGGTAGAGCAGGGCCGGGGTGACGGTGGGGCGGATGGTGTGGGTGAGGTCCGACATGGGGCTGACTCCTCGCTCGTGCGGGTCACCGGCTACCGGAAGGTGTCGCAGGCGGCCACGTTCCCCGTCCGGTACCCGGTGGTGAACCACTGCTGCCGCTGCTCCGCCGAACCGTGCGTCCAGCTCTCGGGGGTGACCCGGCCCTGGAACTTCTCCTGGATCCGGTCGTCGCCGACGGCCGCCGCGGCCGACAGCCCGTCCTCGATGTCCGCCTTCGTCAGCGGCTTGATCAGCGGCTTTCCCGTGGTCTGGGACCGCGTCGAGGCCGCGTGGTGCGCCCAGACGCCCGCGTAGCAGTCGGCCTGGAGCTCGACCTTGACCGCGTTGCTGCCGGCCCCGGTTTTGCGGTCCTGGGAGCGGGCGAGCGTCCCGGTGAGGTTCTGGATGTGGTGCCCGTACTCGTGGGCGACGACGTACGCCTCGGCGAAGGGGCCGCCGCGCGCCCCGAACTTGCCCGTGAGCTCCTTGAAGAAGTCCAAATCCAGGTAGACCATGCGGTCGCCGGGGCAGTAGAACGGCCCGACGGCCGAGGTCGCGGCCCCGCAGGCGGTGTTCGTCCGGCCGGTGAACAGCTTGGTCCGCGCCTGGCTGTAGGACGTGGAGCGGCGGGCGAACTCCTGGCTCCAGAACGCCTGGGCGCTGTTGACGACGCCGACGATCCGGCAGTCCTCGCGGGCGTTGGCGTCCCGGCCCGTCCGGCAGTCCCGCTGCACCTGGGCGTCCGTGCTCGCCGAGGGCGTGGTGTCCGGCTCGCCCGAGGACAGCCCCAGCTCCTGCGGGCCGATGCCGAAGAAGAGGCCGGCGAGCAGCGCGAGCAGTCCCACCAGCCCGCCGCCGACGGTCAGCCCGCCGCCGGGAATCCGGCTGCCCCGCTCGTCCTGCACCTGGGAGGTGTCGAGATCCGCGTCGTCGTCGAACTGCATGCGCGACCGCCTCTCCACCCGGGGACATCACCCCGAGTATCCGTTAATCGCCCGATGTGTGCTCCATCACGGCCTTTGCCCCCACCGGCGGGCGTCTCCGCAGGAGGGGCTGCCCCGCCCGGGACGGACGAAACGGCGAGAAAACGGCGGGGGAGACGGCAGGGGAAGCAGCAGGGGAGACGGCGGGAAAACGGCCGCGGAGCCGTGCGGGCGCCGGTGCGGCGCACGGCCCGGCCGGCTCCGGCGCGCAGGCCGTCCGGCACGGCGCGCGAGGCGTACGACGGGCGCGGCGGAACGCCCCGCCCGCCCGTCGTACGC
>NZ_JBPQTX010000375.1:0-6200 GCF_051386555.1 Streptomyces sp. URMC 126 | reverse complement strand
GCCCGTACGCCCCGTCGACCCGCCACCGCCACCACGCGGCCCGCACCGACCGCACCACCCGCGCCGCCCCCACCGTCCTGAACGACGTCACCCATTTGACCGACCGTCCCAGGTCATGCGCATCCATGGCCCTCACCCTGCCACCGACCCCCCACCGGACGGAGCGGGTTCGCCACCCGTTCACCCGGCGGTGACCTCCGCCCTCCCGGCCGCCGCGGCCCGACACCCCTGGTGCGGAAGACGATCACATGGCATCGTCCTCGTCAGCCGCGCGCGCCGGCCCACACCCAGGGGACGCCCACCGCACGGCGGCCACGCCCACGACGCGTACAGCCGGGAGCAGCCACGATGACCACCGCACCGCACCACGCCGACCAGCCGACGCCCCTGTGGCGGCCGGACGCAGAACGCGTCGCCCGTGCCCAGGTCACCCGCTTCCACGCCCGCGCCGCCGAACGGCACGGCGCCCCCGCGCCCGTCCCCGGCGATCCGGAGGCGAGCTACGCCGCCCTCCACCGCTGGTCCGTCGCCGAACCGGAGCCCTTCTGGCAGGCCGTAGCCGAGTGGTGCGACGTCCGCTTCTCCCACCCCTACGAGCGGGTGCTCGCCGACGCCGCCATGCCCGGCGCCGTCTGGTTCCCCGGCGCCACCCTCAACTACGCCGAGCACGCCCTGCGCACCGCCGAGGACCCCGCCCGCGCCGCCGAACCCGCCCTGCTGCACACCGACGAGACCCACGACCCGCGCCCGGTCACCTGGACCGAACTCCGGTCCCGCGTCGGCTCGCTGGCCGCCGAACTCCGCCGCCTCGGCGTCCGCCCCGGCGACCGGATCAGCGGCTACCTGCCCAACATCCCCGAGGCGGTCACCGCCTTCCTCGCCACCGCCGCCGTCGGCGCCGTCTGGACCTCCTGCGCCCCCGACTTCGGCGCCCGCAGCGTCCTCGACCGCTTTCAGCAGGTCGAACCCGTCGTCCTGTTCACCGTCGACGGCTACCACTACGGCGGCAAGCGCCACGAGCGCGCCGACACGGTCGCCGAACTCCGCGCCGGCCTGCCCACCCTGCGCGCCGTCGTGCACATCCCGCTGCTCGGCACGCCCGCCCCCGAAGGCGCCCTGGAGTGGTCCGACCTGACCTCGGGCGACGTGGAGCCGGTCTTCGAGCAGGTGCCCTTCGACCACCCGCTGTGGGTCCTCTACTCCTCCGGTACCACCGGCCTGCCCAAGGCCATCGTCCAGTCCCAGGGCGGCATCCTCCTCGAACACCTCAAACAGCTCTCCCTCCACTGCGACCTCGGCCCCGGCGACCGCTTCTTCTGGTACACCTCCACCGGCTGGATGATGTGGAACTTCCTCGTCTCCGGCCTCCTCGTCGGCGCCACCGTCGTCCTCTACGACGGCAGCCCCGGCCACCCCGACACCGCCGCCCAGTGGCGCGTCGCCGAACGCACCGGCGCCACCCTCTTCGGCACCTCCGCCGCCTATGTGATGGCCTGCCGCAAGGCCGGCCTCCACCCCGGCCGCGAACTCGACCTCTCCAGCGTGCGCTGCGTGGCGACGACGGGCTCCCCGCTGCCGCCGGACGGCTTCCGCTGGATCCACGACGAGGTCGCCGAGGACATGTGGATCGCCTCCGTCAGCGGCGGCACCGACGTGTGCAGCTGCTTCGCCGGCGCCGTCCCCACCCTCCCGGTGTACATCGGCGAACTCCAGGCCCCCTGCCTCGCCACCGACCTCCAGGCCTGGGACGAGCAGGGGAAGCCCCTCGTCGACGAGGTCGGCGAACTGATCGTCGCCGCGCCCCTGCCGTCCATGCCCCTCCGCTTCTGGAACGACCCCGACGGCCGGCGCTACCGCGAGAGCTACTTCGAGACCTTCCCCGGCGTCTGGCGGCACGGCGACTGGATCACCCTCACCTCACGCGGCACCGTCGTCATCCACGGCCGCTCCGACTCCACCCTCAACCGGCAGGGCGTCCGCATGGGCTCCGCCGACATCTACGAGGCCGTCGAACGGCTCCCCGAGATCAAGGAATCCCTGGTCATCGGCGTCGAGGAACCGGACGGCGGCTACTGGATGCCCCTCTTCGTCCACCTCGCCCCCGGCGCCACCCTGGACGACGCGCTCCTCGACCGCATCAAGCGGACCATCCGCGAACAGCTCTCCCCGCGGCACGTCCCCGACGAGGTCATAGCCGTCGACGCCATCCCCCACACGCTCACCGGCAAGCGCATCGAGGTGCCCGTCAAGCGCCTCCTCCAGGGCACCCCGCTCGCCCGCGCCGTCAACCCCGGCTCCGTCGACAACCCCGACCTGCTGCCCTTCTACGCGGACCTCGGCCGGCGCCGCCGCGGCGACTGACGGCCCTCCCGCGCCTCGCCCCCGGCGCGTTTGTCAGTGGCTCCGATTACTCTGAGTGAGCATTGATTACCGCGCTGACACCGCGCTGAGGGGGAGTGGAACCATGGCGCACGACACGCCACAGGACACGCCGCACACCGATGACGTCCGCACCCGGCGGAGCGCCCGCCGACGCCTGCGCAAGGAGGTCCCCAGCACCGTCGCCGTCCTCGCCGACGAACGCGACTTCGCCGCCATGCGGCGCTACACCAGCTTCGGCTTCGACGACCACCCCGGCTACCTACGGCACGTGGACGGCCTCCTGCGCGCCCTGGCCGCCCAAGGCACCTACACCAGCGTCGCCCTGTTCGACCCGGACGACTACGCCGCCTACTGCGCGGACCTCCGCCTCGACCCGGACAGCGCCACCAGCCGCACCCGCTACACCGCCGAGGTCGCCGCCGCCGGCACCACGGTCGCCTACGACGGACGCCCCGTCACCCGGCTCCTCCCCGGCCTGATCGACGCCGCCGAGCAACAGGCCACCTGGGAGTACGCCACCGAACTGCTCACCGGCGACGACTGCGAACGCTGCGGCGAGGACACCGGCCGCGCGGCCTTCGCCCGCGCCTCGCTCGCCCTGCGCCGCATCGTCGAAGCCCTCGGCCCGGGCGGCCACCACCTCGTCTGCAGCGTCCCCGCCGACGGCGACGCCCCGCTCATCGCCCTCCTCCAAGTCGAGTGCGGCCCGGCCGGCAGACTCCGGCTCGACGAACCCTCGGCCCTGGTCTTCTGCACCGTCCTGGCCGCCGGCATCGCCACCGACCGCCCCGGCGGCATCGTCGCCCGCACCACCGCCCCCGGCCGACCGCCCACCGTCCGCGGCTGGACCCTCCGCGCCGGCTGGCCCCGCCCGCTCGACGAGGCCGAGGTCTTCTCCGCCTACTGCACCGACCCCACCACCGGGGAACCCGTCCCGCCCGAGTACGGCGTCGCGTACGAGGCGGGCATCGACCTCCCGGAACACGACGGCGGGACCGACGAGGGAGGAGGGGGAGGAGGGGGAGGAGAAGGAAGAGAGGACTGAGCGCCGCCAAGGGGACCCAAGAACCGCGGGGACAAGAAAGGAGGGGCGCCCGCCGCCCGGCAGGCACCCCTCACTCCCTCACATCTCACGCACCCGCTTCCGCGGGCGGCGCTCACTCGCCGGAGAGCACCGCCTGCGCCGCGCGCCGCGCCTCCTCGGCCGAGTCCGTCGCACGGGCCGCGGCGGCGGCACGCTCGCACTGGGCGAGAGTGTGCTTGGCCAGCGTGGCGCGCACGTACGGGATCGAGGCGGCGCCCATGGACAGGCTCGTCACGCCGAGACCGGTCAGCACACAGGCCAGCAGCGGGTCCGACGCGGCCTCACCGCACACCCCGCAGCTCTTGCCCTCGGCCTTGGCCGCCTCGGCGGACAGGGCGATGAGGTCGAGCAGCGCGGGCTGCCACGGGTCCTGCAGACGGGAGACGGCACCGACCTGACGGTCGGCGGCGAAGGTGTACTGCGCGAGGTCGTTGGTGCCCAGCGACAGGAACTCGACCTCCTGCAGGATGGAACGCGCCCGCAGCGCGGCGGACGGGATCTCGACCATCGCGCCGAACTTCGCCCGCAGCCCGGCCTCGCGGCACGCGTCCGCGAACGCCTTGGCGTCGGTGCGGTCGGCCACCATCGGGGCCATGATCTCAAGGTAGACCGGCAGCCCCTCGGCGGCCTTGGCCAGCGCGGTGAGCTGCGTACGCAGCACCTCCGGGTGGTCGAGCAGCGTCCGCAGCCCGCGCACGCCCAGCGCCGGGTTGGGCTCGTCCGCCGGGGTGAGGAAGTCCAGCGGCTTGTCCGCGCCCGCGTCCAGCACCCGCACGACGACCCGGCCCTCCGGGAACGCCTCCAGCACCTTGCGGTACGCCTCGACCTGCTTCTCCTCGGACGGCGCCTTCGCGCTGTCGTCCAGGAACAGGAACTCGGTACGGAACAGGCCGACGCCCTCCGCACCCGCCTCGACCGCCGCCGGCACGTCCGCCGGACCGCCGACGTTGGCGAGCAGCGGCACCTTGTGCCCGTCGGAGGTCGCGCCCGGACCGGAGGAGGCGGCCAGCGCCGCCTTGCGCTCCTCGGCCGCCTTCGTCAGCTCGGCGCGCTTCTCCTCGCTCGGGTCGACGAAGATCTCACCGGTGCTGCCGTCCACGGCCACGACCGTGCCCTCGGCCAGCTCACCGGCGCCCGGCAGCGCCACGACCGCGGGCACGCCCAGCGCACGGGCCAGGATGGCGCTGTGGCTGGTCGGCCCGCCCTCCTCGGTCACGAAGCCGAGCACGAGCGTCGGGTCGAGCAGCGCGGTGTCGGCGGGCGCCAGGTCCCGGGCGATCAGCACGTACGGCTCGTCGCTGTCCGGCACACCGGGCATCGGCACGCCCAGCAGGCGGGCGACGATCCGGTTGCGCACGTCGTCCAGGTCGGCGACCCGGCCGGCCAGGTACTCACCGGCCCCGGCCAGCAGCGCCCGGTAGGCGGCGAAGGCGTCGTAGACCGCGCGCTCGGCGGTGCTGCCGACGGCGATGCGCCGCTCGACGTCCGCCATCAGCTCGGGGTCCTGGGCCATCATGGCCTGGGCCTCGAGCACGTGCTGGGCCTCGCCGCCGGCGAGGTTGCCCCGGGCGATCAGATCGGCGGCCACAGCCTCGACGGCCTGGCGCGCGCGCCCCTGTTCGCGCGGTGCCTCGTCCGTCGGGATCTGCTTGGCCGGCGGCTCCAGCACCGCCGTGCCCATGTGCCGGACCTCGCCGATCGCCACACCGTGGCTGACGCCGACGCCTCGCAGCGTTGCTTCCATCATGTCCTCTCGAAGGGGACCACCGGCCTCGGCCGGTGGGGGAACGCGTCCCAGTTGCGTTCAGCTGAACCGTTTCCGCCGGTTCCCCGGCGGCTCTGCCGTGGCTCTGTCAGTGCCAGCTGAACAGCTGGTCGCCGGCCTTGACGTCGCCGTCCACGCGCACGTCGCCGAGCACCTCGGCGGTGGCCTCCAGCGCGATCACGGGGGAGACGGGCGACTTGCCCGCGGCCTCGACGGCGGCCGGGTTCCAGCGGATGACGGCCTGGCCGCGCGTGACGTTGTCGCCCTTGTTGACGAGCAGCTCGAAGCCCTCGCCGTTGAGCTGAACGGTGTCGATGCCGAGGTGCGTCAGGACGCCGTGCCCCTCGGAGTCGACGACGACGAACGCGTGGGGGTGCAGCGAGACGATGACGCCGTCGACGGGGGCGACGGCCTCGGAGGGCTCACGCACGGGGTCGACGGCGGTACCGGGTCCCACCATCGCGCCGGAGAAGACGGGATCGGGCACTGCCGCGAGTCCGATGGCGCGTCCGGTGATCGGGGACGACACGGTGGTCATGGGAAGCCTCCCAGGGGTGGAGATTCATCACGCACCGTCACTACCTGTCCCGGACGGTGCACTGATCAGAGCCTAAGTCATAGGAACTGACGGTTCCGCACGAGCGCACCCCCCGCCCGTCCAGTGCGCTCCGTAACCGATTTGCCTCGCCGGCCCGGGGGCCTGTACTGTCGGATTCCTGCCCACGACCGGAGCCCGCAGCGAGAGCTGAGGGGCACGGTACGGGGGCGGCACTCCATTCAGATGTGATCCCCTCTCGGGAGCGCTTGCGTCTGTCCGCGTGCGTCGAACTATTCGGTGCATACGGAAAGAACGGGCGGTGAGAGAGACGGAAAACGCCTGATAGAGTGGTGGAACACCGAAGGGAAGCGCCCGGAGGAAAGCCTGAGAGAGTCTCTCGGGTGAGTACAAAGGAAGCGTCCGTTCCTTGA
>NZ_JBPQTX010000374.1:0-6248 GCF_051386555.1 Streptomyces sp. URMC 126 | reverse complement strand
GGGTGGTAGGGGAAGACGGGGAGGGCGGTGGTCACCATGTCGTTCACGAGATCGTCCACGGGTCTTTCTCCGTACGCTGCTCGGCCGGGCGCGCGTTCGGACGCGGGGGCCGGCCGGCGGGCTGCCGTCCCGTCCTTCCCCCCGTTCCACCGCACGTCGTTCTCCATGGAAAGAGCATGGCACCCGGCACTGACAATGGACCTTCCGGTGATCGACTCCGGTCTCCCCGGCGCACGTCGCAACGTGGCGTGGGAGGGTGCCGTGCCACCGGCAAGAGCCGGGCGGCGAATGTGATTTAGGTGACGGGCGTCAGGGGAACTGGCACTCCACACCTCCGTGTCCCTCGGTAACCGCCCTGGTCGGAGGCTTGATTCGAGCTTGCGTTCCATCGAACATGCGAATGTTCCGGCACTGGGTGCCTGAAGTGCCGCCCTGGCGGGGGTCGGTGGTGGGGCGGTGGTGGGGTCCCACCGTCAACTCCGACCGCTAGGGTGATGCGTTACCAACCACCCCTCCGGGGAAGCGACGGCTTCGTGGAGCACTCCATGGGGTCCACGAACGCTGGACCCCGGAAGGGGGTGGCCCGATGGCCACACGTCCGGAGGGCCACCGCGGCGGCAGCAGGGCGGACCGGCTTTTCCGCCGGGTTCGCTGGATCGGCCCGCTCTACATCGTCTTCAAGGTGGTGTGGGACTGGATCTGATCCGCCTGCGTCATGCACAGGGCCCCGGTCCCTGAGGACCGAGGCCCCGCTGCGGTGGGTGGTAGAGGGCCTCATCCCCACGGCTTCGCGGGCTCAGGGATGGGGCTCTCGCCCTTCCGCAGTACAAGTGTCACCATGAGCGCAAGCCGATCGGCAGGATTGTGATCTACGTCACCCCTGCGCTGATGCAACGGGTCCATCTTGCCCGTTATTCAAGATCGATTTCGACAGGCGGTCGGATGTCGATCGGCGTGAGGTGGGGGTGACTGGCCGTCATGAGTGCAGGTCGCATGCTTTGCGAGCATGTGAAGGTGATGCACCTCACAGTGATTCCGCACTCCCGTTATGACGCCGGCGACAATAAACGCACTCTTTCGATGGGGAGTTCAGCTCTTTCGATCGCTCGGGAGGGTGGACCGGTCATCCGGCGGAATGCGCGTCCGCCTTCAAGGTGAGGCCACCGCCGCCTAGCGTGGGCACATGGATCCCGTATGGCCCGAGAGCACCCCTGGTCTCCTCCGGCTCCCCTCCGGACGGTCGGTGCGGGGCCGGGCGCTGCGGCGACCGCTGCCTGACGGCCCGGAGCCCGAGTACGCCGTGTATCTGACGGGCAAGCGGCCGTCCCAAGTGGCGTGGGAGGCGGAGTGGTTGCGGTGGCCGGACTTCCGGCTGCCGGCCGACCGCGAGCGGGCCCGCCGGCTGTTCCGGACCGCGTGGGAACGGGCCGCGGAGGAGCGGGTGGAACTGGCCTGCGGCGGCGGGCGCGGCAGGACGGGGACGGCGCTGGCCTGCCTCGCGGTACTCGACGGGGTCCCGGCCGGGGAGGCGGTGGCGTACGTGCGGCGGCACTACGATCCGCGAGCGGTCGAGACGCCCTGGCAGAAGCGGTACGTCCGCCGCTTCGGCGGAGGCTGACGGGCCCGCTCGGGGCGGCCGGGATCCGCCCGCCGGCCGGGGGTGTCGCCCGGCGGCCGTCGGGGGCCTTCGGGCGGGGTGTGCCCGGCGCCGGGCGGCGCGCTGCCGGACGCGGACGACAACGGGTGGGACGTCACCGGGCGACCGCGGAAGCGTTCGGCCTGACGCCCCCCCGTGCGGCGCGCCCCTCAGCGCGCCTCTCGGCGAGCGAGGCCCAACGACGTCACCAGATCGCGCAGTTCCGCCTCGTAGAGCACCCCCGGGTCGGCCACGCTCGGGCGGAGGTGTCCGTAGATCTCCAGCCCGATCAGCCCGTACATCCGCCCCCAGACGCGGAAGGCCAGCGCTACCGCCCCGGGGGAGACGTCGGGCAGGTGTCCGCGGATCTCCTCGACCAGTTCGGGGGTGAAGTCCGACCACGCGTGATCGCCGGGCGGCTGAAGTGGCGCGGCGTGCGGCCAGGCGGCGTGGACGAGTTCGACGAGGCCCAGGCAGGCGCGCTTCGAGGGGCGGGGCGCGGGGCCGCCGACGGGCGTGACGTACCCGGCCACCGGGTCGCCGTAGACGAGCCGGAAGCCCTCCGGATCGGCGAGCGCCCAGTCGCGTGCCGCCCGCCACCAGGCCTGGATCCGGCCGGCCGGGTCGTCGGCGGGCAGGCGCCCCGGGCGGCCTCCGCCCGGTCGACCAGGGCCCGGGCGAGGTACGGGTCCGGGTGGAGGCGGTGGGGCTCAACCGGGCCGAGGCCCTGTTCCGGGCGAGGGCGTACTACTACCAGCCCGACCTGCCCGCGTCCCGGATCGGCGCCGAGGCCGCGGGCGTGGTCGAAGAGGTGGGCCCGGGCGTCGAGGGGTTCGCCGCCGGAGATCCGGTGAGCGTGCTGCTGATCGCCACGGGCGC
Source organism: Streptomyces sp. URMC 126 (assembly GCF_051386555.1). Taxonomy (NCBI): domain Bacteria; kingdom Bacillati; phylum Actinomycetota; class Actinomycetes; order Kitasatosporales; family Streptomycetaceae; genus Streptomyces; species Streptomyces sp. URMC 126. The sequence continues at coordinate 3,733 of NZ_JBPQTX010000374.1, read as the reverse complement.
GATGTCCGTCCACGGCGTGTACGCGGACCGCGTCAACGTCCCGGCGCACACGCTCATCCGGCGGCACCCCTCGGTGGACGCCGTCACCGGGGCCGCGACCTGGCTGTCGTACCTCACCGCGTACGGGGCCCTCGTGGAGATCGGCGGACTGCGCCCGGGCGACACCGCGCTGATCACCGCCGCCTCCAGCAGCGTCGGCATCGCGGCGATCCAGGTGGCCAACCTCGTCGGCGCCGTACCGGTCGCGGTCACCCGCACCGGGGCCAAGAAGGAACAGCTCCTCAAGGCCGGTGCCGCGCACGTCGTCGCCTTGGACGAGGACGACCTGATCGCACGCGTCGGCGAGCTGACCGGGGGCAGGGGCGCCCGCGTGGTGTTCGACGCGGTGGGCGGCCCGGGAGTCACCCGGCTCGCGGAACTGGTCGCCCGGGACGGTACGTTGATCGTCTACGGCTGGCTCGACGGCCGTCCGACCCCGCTGCCCGCGAACTGGCCGCTCGCCGTCTACGGCTTCGCCCTGCCGGCCGTCCTCGACCACGAGGACCGGAAGCGGCGCGCCACCGCCTTCATCGAAGCGGGGATCCGTTCCGGCGACCTCTCTCCTCTGGTCGACCGCGTCTTCCCCTTGGAAGCCGTCGCCGACGCCCATCGCCACATGGAGGGCAACGGACAGGTGGGCAAGATCGTGCTGACGGTGGGGCGGGGGGAGGAGGAATGAGGCGGCGGGCTGCGGCCGGTTTCTCTCGGTGGTAGCTCGGCTTGCGTTGCCGACGGGGGGCGCTCCGTTCCGGGCGGCGGCACCTTTTCCCGTTTTCCGGGCCGTGGACGGACGGCCGGAATCGGAGAGACACGGCGCGGACCTGTCCGTATCCTCCGGTCCGTGACATCGACGTATGTGCTGGACGGCACGCGGATCAGAACGCTGGAAGATTTCTGGCGAGTTATCGGCGAGGCGATCAACGGCCCCGGCGGCTATTTCGGCAGGAACCTCGACGCCCTCGCCGACTGCCTCAGCGGTGGCATGGGAGCGCCCGACGACAATGACTATGTGGTGGAGTGGTGCGACCACAAGGTGTCTCGTGAACATCTCGGTTACCCGGAGACGGTTCGCCAGTTGGAGATCCGGTTGTCGCGCTGCCACCCCGCGAACCGTCCTTCCGTCAGCGCCGACCTTGCCGCGGCGAGAGAAGAACGCGGATCGACTGTCTTCGATTGGCTGGTCCAGATTTTCAACGATCGCGCCCCTGGCGTCCTGCGACTCCAGTGACCGGTCATGAAGACACCTTGTCCAGTAGGCGGGGGGAGCGGGGCCGTCGGCCCTGTGACGTCTTCCTGTTCTCTCGTCTGTTCCGAGCTGTCTGTGGCTCCCCACATCAAGTCGGTTCAGGACGTGTGACCGCGCACTGCATTGGTCCCTGAGCGTTCCGGACGAGCGTCGCGGAGGGACCAATCGCTGCGGACGGAGACATGCGGCAAGATGCGGACGCATGACGCTCTCATCGCGTTTCACCGTGCCGGGCCAGGTCTGGGCTATGGCCGCGTCCGATCCCTCCGGGCCGCTGACCGTGACCGGCTACGGTCCGAATCCGCCGGCGACCGTCATCACGAGGGTCGACCTTTCGGGCAAGGTGGCGTGGCAACGGACCTACCCCGGGACAGGCAGGCCGCAATCCCGTTTGTCCACGGACGGCATGTTGTGGCTCGCCTGTCCGGATCACGATGGTCAGGTCCTGGAAGCTGTGCTGCCGGACGGTTCCGCTGGGCCCACCGCCCGCCCGGAGTGCCGCCCCGATGAGGAGATCGGCGCGTTCGTCCTCCTCGACGACGGGTTCGTCATTTCCTGGGTCAGTGCCTCCCGCCTGGTCCGTAGGGAACGAAGCCGACCGGCCACCTCTTTACCGGAGCCTCGCGTTGCCCGGTACACGCGAGAGGGCGAGTGCCTCTGGTCCACGCCGATCGGGCTCGGTGCGGTGTCGTTCCCGGGCGTGGTGGAGACGGGAGACCGGACCGGATGGAAGATCCGGCCGCGTAGACCTTGGGTCCCGGAGGAGATCGGCGTAGATCACTGGGAGCCGCTGCTCGTATCGGCCGACCGGATCGCAGCGAGCTTCACCGACACACGAGGCGGCATCGGAAGAACGTTCTTCCTCGACCTGCGCAGTGGCGAGACCGTCTCGGTCACCGCTCCCGCTCCTGCCGGCCGAAAGGCGATAGCCGGCCCTGGCCAATTCCTGGTCGGATCCCAGGGTTACGGTGCCTTCACGACCGGCCGTTTCGGCCGGGACGGCGTCGAAACCGCGCGCTGGGCCAGCCATGGGGCCATGCTCGTCGACAAGAACGGCGGCGTCAGCGGCCCGGAGCTCGAAAACCGCCTGCCTTCGCGATCGCACTTCCGGCGGCTCGCATCGGACGGCAGCCTCGTGGACGGGCCCGCGCTGACGGGCTATTACACGTCCTACCCCGCGATGGACCGCGAGGGAACCGCGGTGTTCTGGCGAGACGGCAAGCTGCTCGCCGTGGACGCGGACCTCGCCGGACACGAGCTGTTCGCCATGGATGACAGCCGAACGGTCATCGGTCGCGCGCTATTGCTGAGCGAAGGCAGTGTCGTCCTCCCCTTGGACAACGAGGTCCTGGTCTTCCGTACACCGCTGGGGCCTCTGGCCGAGGGCCCCTGGCCGTGCGGGGAAGCAAACCTCAGGGGCAATCCTCTCCTGAGCTGAAACTGCGTGCGGGGCACCGGAGGAGACCGAAAGCCTGAGCATGGAGGCGGCAGGACGGGTCGACTGCGAGGCTCGTTCACACCCCGCCGTCCGGGGTCGTGCCCCGCCCCGATACCGCCCCCTCCGTCTCCGGCGGGCCGCCCGCCTCAGCCGATCCGCGCCGCAGTGCCCGACACCCGGACCCGGGGATCGCCCGGCCGGAGGGTGACCTCCAGGAGGCCCGGGCGGCCGAGGTCGTCGCCCTGGTGCAGGGTGAGGGTCGCGTCGCCGGCGACGAGTCCGCGCTCCCGCAGGTACGCGCCGAGGGCGGCGGCGGCCGCGCCCGTCGCGGGGTCCTCGACCACGCCGCCGACGGGGAAGGGGTCCCGCACGTGGAACACGGACTCGCTCTCCCGCCACACGAGTTGCACCGTCGTGAGGTCCAGCTTCCGCATCAGGGCCGTCAGCCGGTCGAAGTCGTACGCCAGGTCGGCGAGCCGTTCCCGGGTGGCCGCGCCGAGGACGAGGTGGCGGGCGCCCGCGTAGGCGACGCGCGGCGGGAAGGCCGGGTCGAGGTCGGCGGCGGGCCAGTTCAGGGCGGCCAGGGCCTCGGCGACGTCGTCCGCGGCCGCCTCCTCCGTGTGCGGCTCGACGGAGGTCAGGGTGGCGCGCAGGACGCCGTCGTGCTCGGCGACGGACACCGGGACGGTGCCGGCCGGCGTGGTGAAGACGAACTCCCCGGGGCCGTGCCGCTCGGCCAGGGCGACGGCGGTGGCCACGGTGGCGTGCCCGCAGAACGACACCTCGGCCAGCGGGCTGAAGAAGCGGAGGGTGAACGACCGGTCCGGCTCGGCGGCCCCCTCGGGCGGCGCCGTGACGAACGCGGTCTCGCTGTAACCGACTTCGGCGGCGACGCGCAGCAGCTCCGCGTCGCCGAGGCCGGCCGCGTCCAGGACGACGCCGGCCGGGTTGCCGCCCTCGGGGTCGGCGGAGAAGGCGGTGTAGCGGAGGACTTCGGTGGGGGTGGCGGG
>NZ_JBPQTX010000373.1:0-6366 GCF_051386555.1 Streptomyces sp. URMC 126 | reverse complement strand
CCCCTAGGACACCCACCCACCGCATGGCCCGGCCCATCCCCTAAGGGGGAACCTGGAGCCATCCCGTACAGGAAAGCCCCGGGAGGGTCCCAGGAGGCCCCCGCACCCAAACGCCCCCCGACGCATCGACACCCCCGAAAGCACCAACAGCACCGACAGCACCAGCGCCCTTGCCGGCCCCGACGGACCCGACGGACCCGGCGGCTCCCGACGGACGGACGCAGAGGACAGAGGAACCCTGGAGATGGCCATCGACTACGGAGACCACGGATACCCGGCCGGCCCCGCTCCCCGGCGCCGCGGGCTGCCGCTCGCCCTGCGGGCGCCCCTATCGGGGCGCACCTGGCGCGCGTTCCTGTACCTCCAGCTCAGCCTGCCGATCTCGATCGCCGGCTTCACCTGGGCCGTCACCACGGTCTCGCTGGGCCTCGGCCTGCTGATCACCTTCGTCGGCGTGCCCGTGCTGGCCCTCGGCCTCGCCGGGGCTCGGCTGCTGGGCGCGGTGGAGCGCACCCGGGCCCGGATCCTGCTGGACGCGGACGTCGAGGGCCCGCACCCCGTCCAGGCGGAGAACCGGAGCGGTGGGTTCATGGGCTGGGTGTGGGCGCTGCTGAAGAGCGGGGCGTCCTGGCGGCACATGGTCTACGCGGTGGTGCAGATGCCCTGGGCCCTCTGCGCGTTCTCGGTGTCGCTGGTGCTCCAGGTCCTGGGCTGGTCGCTGTTCCTCTACCCGGCCTACCAGTGGATGTACCCGACGTGGTGGGGGCAGCCGGGCATGCAGGTCTTCAGCGACCGGAACCACGAGCTCTACCTCGACAACCCCTTCGAGCTCGCCACCACCTCCGCCGTCGGCCTGGCGGTCGTCCTGGTCACCCCCTGGCTGATCCACGGCATGGCCACCATGGACCGGATGCTGGTCAAGACCCTGCTCGGCCCGTCGAAGCTGGCCGTCCGGGTCGCCGAGCTGGAGCAGGACCGGGGCGTCGTGGTGGACACGGCCGCCGCCGACCTGCGGCGCATCGAGCGGGACCTGCACGACGGCGCCCAGGCCCGGCTCGTCGCCCTCGCCATGGACCTCGGTCTGGCGAAGGAGAAGCTGCTGGAGGACCCGGAGGCCGCGGCGAAGATGGTCGACGAGGCACACGGCGAGGTGAAACTCGCCCTCCAGGAACTGCGCGACCTCGCCCGCGGCATCCACCCGGCGGTACTGACCGACCGCGGCCTGGACGCCGCCCTCTCCTCCGTCGCGGGCCGCTGCACCGTCCCCGTCGAGGTGGTCGTGGACCTCGACAGCCGCCCGGCGCCCGCGATCGAGGGCATCGCCTACTTCACCGTCTCCGAGCTCCTCCAGAACGTCAGCAAGCACAGCCGCGCCCGGGCGGCGCGAGTGGACGTGTGGCGCTCCGGCAACCGCGTGATGCTCCAGGTGTGGGACGACGGGCAGGGCGGCGCGTCCACCGCGGCCGGCAGCGGGCTGGCCGGACTCGCGGAACGGCTGGGGTCGGTGGACGGCCTGCTGGTCGTCGATTCGCCCGCCGGCGGGCCCACCACCGTCACCGCGGAGCTGCCCTGGCGCGACCGCTGAGGATCGCTGAGGCTCTCAGTCCGTCTCCCGCGTCTCTTCCGCCGGCCTCCCTCCCCTCTCTCTCCGCCGTCTCTCCCCAGCCCCTCTCCCGACTCCCCTGCCCTCCCACGGCCCCGGACCGCCCGTCCGGGGCCGTTTTGCTGCGATGCTGTGGGGCGTCGCAGTCGTAGTGCGGGCCGGAACGCCCGCGGGAAAACCAGGGGGCCGGACGTCGTGGTCGAGAATGCCGCGGACAGGGTGCGGGTCGTCATCGCCGAGGACTCGGTGCTGCTCAGGGAGGGCCTGACCCGGCTGCTCACCGACCGCGGCCACGAGGTGGTGGCCGGCGTGGGGGACGCCGAGGCGCTGCTGAAGGCGGTGCGGGAACTGGCCGACGAGGGGGCGCTGCCGGACGTGGTGGTGGCGGACGTCCGGATGCCGCCGACCCACACCGACGAGGGCGTCCGCGCCTCCGTCCGGCTCCGGCGGGACCATCCGGACCTGGGTGTCCTGGTCCTTTCGCAGTATGTCGAGGAGCAGTACGCGACCGAGCTGCTCGCCGGCAGCAGCCGCGGGGTCGGTTACCTGCTCAAGGACCGGGTGGCCGAGGTACGGGAGTTCGTGGACGCCGTGGTCCGGGTGGCCCGGGGCGGCACCGCGCTGGACCCCGAGGTCGTCGCGCAGCTGCTGGGCCGCAGCCGCAAGCAGGACGTCCTGGCCGGGCTCACCCCGCGCGAGCGCGAGGTGCTGGGCCTGATGGCGGAGGGCAGGACGAACGGCGCCATCGCCCGGCAGCTCGTGGTGAGCGACGGGGCCGTCGAGAAGCACGTCAGCAACATCTTCATGAAGCTGGGGCTGTCCCCGAGCGACGGGGACCACCGCCGGGTGCTCGCGGTGCTCACGTACCTCCGGTCGTAGGCGTAAGCCGTAGTCGTAGGCGTATGTCGTAGTCGTTGTCGTAGTCGTAAGGGGCGGGGATCGGGCCCGGTCGGGGCGGTTCCGCTTCTCCGGCGTCCGTCCCGCCCCGGGGCCGCACCGGTCGAACGTCCTCCGGGCACCGCCCGGCGCCTCCGCTTGCGCCGGGCCGGGCCCGCCCGGGTGCCGTCACGGGCGCTCGTTCCCGGCGGCCGTTCCCGCTCTTGTGCCTGATCAAGGGGGAGGGGCGGCCTCATCCGCCACCTCGCCGGCCGCGCGGCGGCACCGGGCGGAGCGGGCGGCTCCTCCTCCGGTCCTGGTCCCGTGGCCGGAGGCCGGGCCGTGGGCCGTCGCCGCTCTCGGGGAGGACTCCGACGCGGCGTGCCAGGATGGGGGTGCTGCGGGGCCTCCCCACCCGTGATCCGTCCCGGATGGCCGTGCCCCGCCCACGTACGATGGCGATGGGAACGCCGGTCGGCACCACCGTGTGCGGGACCGCCGTCACGAGGGAGGTCCGAAGCAGTGACCAGCCAGGTCAGCAGCCCGGCCGAGCAGGCCGATCCAGCCGAACAGCAGCCAGGCTTCTCCCCGCCCGGGGCCGGGGACGAGCCGTCGCGTCTCACCGGGCAGCGCGCCGTCACGCCGGACTCCGGCGGCGAGGACGACGGGACCGAGGACGGCGGGACCGAGGGCAGAGGCGCCGCGGGCGCCACGGGCACCCCGGGCGGCAAGGAGGTCCGCCGCCTGGACCGCGTGATCATCCGGTTCGCCGGTGACTCCGGTGACGGCATGCAGCTCACCGGAGACCGTTTCACCTCCGAGACGGCCTCGTTCGGCAACGACCTGTCGACCCTGCCGAACTTCCCCGCCGAGATCCGGGCCCCCGCCGGCACCCTGCCCGGCGTCTCCTCGTTCCAGCTGCACTTCGCCGACCACGACATCCTCACCCCGGGCGACGCCCCGAACGTCCTGGTCGCCATGAACCCCGCCGCCCTCAAGGCCAACATCGCGGACGTGCCGCGCGGCGCCGAGATCATCGTCAACACCGACGAGTTCACCAAGCGCCCGATGGCCAAGGTCGGTTACGCGACCAGCCCGCTGGAGGACGGCTCGCTGGACGGCTACAACGTCCACCCCGTGCCGCTGACGACGCTGACGATCGAGGCGCTCAAGGAGTTCGGGCTCTCCCGCAAGGAAGCCGAGCGCAGCAAGAACATGTTCGCCCTCGGGCTGCTGTCGTGGATGTACCACCGGCCGACGGAGAACACCGAGAAGTTCCTGCGGAAGAAGTTCGCGAAGAAGCCGCAGATCGCCGAGGCGAACGTGGCCGCCTTCCGGGCGGGCTGGAACTTCGGTGAGACGACGGAGGACTTCGCGGTCTCCTACGAGGTCGCCCCCGCCGCCTCCGCCTTCCCGGCCGGCACCTACCGCAACATCTCCGGCAACCTCGCCCTGTCGTACGGGCTGATCGCCGCCTCCCGGCAGGCGGACCTGCCGCTGTACCTGGGCTCGTACCCGATCACCCCGGCCTCCGACATCCTCCACGAGCTGTCGAAGCACAAGAACTTCGGGGTGCGGACCTTCCAGGCCGAGGACGAGATCGCCGGCATCGGCGCGGCGCTGGGCGCGGCGTTCGGCGGCGCGCTCGCGGTGACGACGACGTCGGGGCCGGGCGTGGCCCTGAAGTCGGAGACGATCGGCCTGGCCGTCTCGCTCGAACTGCCGCTGCTGATCGTGGACATCCAGCGCGGCGGCCCGTCCACCGGTCTGCCGACCAAGACCGAGCAGGCCGACCTGTTGCAGGCGATGTACGGGCGCAACGGCGAGGCGCCCGTGCCGATCGTGGCGCCGAAGACGCCGGCCGACTGCTTCGACGCGGCCCTGGACGCGGCGCGCATCGCGCTGACGTACCGGACGCCGGTCTTCCTGCTGTCCGACGGCTACCTGGCCAACGGCTCCGAGCCCTGGCGCATCCCCGAGCCGGACGAACTCCCGGACCTCCGCGTGCAGTTCACGACCACACCCAACCACGAGCTGGCCGACGGCACCGAGGTCTTCTGGCCGTACAAGCGCGACCCCGAGACGCTGGCCCGCCCCTGGGCCGTGCCGGGCACGCCGGGCCTTGAGCACCGCATCGGCGGCATCGAGAAGCAGGACGGCACGGGCAACATCTCGTACGACCCGGCCAACCACGACTTCATGGTCCGCACCCGGCAGGCCAAGGTCGACGGGATCGCCGTCCCCGACATCGAGGTGGACGACCCCTCCGGGGAGGCCCGGACCCTGGTGCTGGGGTGGGGTTCCACCTACGGGCCCATCACCGCCGCCGTCCGCCGCGTACGCGCCGCCGGCGCGCACGTCGCCCAGGCCCACCTGCGCCACCTGAACCCCTTCCCGCGCAACCTGGGCGAGGTGCTCGCCGGTTACGACACGGTCGTCGTGCCGGAGATGAACCTCGGCCAGCTCGCCACCCTGCTGCGCGCCCGGTACCTGGTGGACGTCCGCTCCCACACCCAGGTCAGCGGCATGCCGTTCAAGGCCGAGCAGCTCGCCACCGTGCTCAAGGAGGCCATCGATGTCTGAGGCGCTCAAGCTGGTGCCCAAGGCCGAAGCCAAGCAGTCCATGAAGGACTTCAAGTCCGACCAGGAAGTGCGCTGGTGCCCCGGCTGCGGCGACTACGCCATCCTCGCCGCCGTGCAGGGCTTCATGCCCGAACTCGGCGTCGCCCGCGAGAACATCGTCTTCGTCTCCGGCATCGGCTGCTCCTCCCGCTTCCCGTACTACATGAACACCTACGGGATGCACTCCATCCACGGCCGTGCCCCGGCCATCGCCACCGGCCTGGCGACCTCCCGCCGCGACCTGTCGGTGTGGGTGGTCACCGGTGACGGCGACGCGCTGTCCATCGGCGGCAACCACCTCATCCACGCGCTGCGCCGCAACGTCAACCTCAAGATCCTGCTGTTCAACAACCGGATCTACGGGCTGACCAAGGGCCAGTACAGCCCCACCTCCGAGGTCGGCAAGATCACCAAGTCGACGCCGATGGGTTCGCTGGACGCGCCCTTCAACCCGGTGTCCCTGGCGATCGGCGCGGAGGCCTCGTTCGTCGCCCGCACCATCGACTCCGACCGCAAGCACCTGACGGAGGTCCTGCGGCAGGCCGCCGACCACCCGGGCACGGCGCTGGTGGAGATCTACCAGAACTGCAACATCTTCAACGACAACGCCTTCGAGGCGCTCAAGGACAAGGAACAGGCGCAGGAAGCGGTGATCCGGCTGGAGCACGGACAGCCGATCCGCTTCGGCGCCGACGGCTCCAAGGGCGTCGTACGGGACCCGGCCACCGGCGACCTCGCGGTCGTCGAGGTGACGCCCGAGAACGAGGCGCGGGTGCTGGTGCACGACGCGCACTCCCCGTCCCCGACCACGGCGTTCGCCCTCTCGCGGCTGGCCGACCCCGACACGCTGCACCACACGCCCATCGGCGTGCTGCGCAGCGTGGAGCGGCCGGTGTACGACACGCTGATGACCGAGCAGTTGGAGACGGCCGTGGAACAGCGGGGCAAGGGGGATCTGGCGGGGCTGCTCGCGGGTGGGGACACCTGGACGGTGGTCGGGTAGGGGTCCCCGGCCCCGCCCCTTCGCCGTTTCCCGGGGGCTGCGCCCCCAGACTTCCTTTTCGCGGCTCCGCCGCTCGTCCTCAGACGCCGGACGGGCTGAAGTGCGCGCCCAGGGCGGCACTATCCAGCCCGTCTGGGGGCACCCCCTCTGGGGGAGTTTGAGGACAACCGCGCGGAGCGCGGTTTCGGGGGCGCGGGGGCGGAGCCCCGCAAGAAACGGTGAAAGGGCGGGGCCGGGGACCCCTACCCGACCACCGTCCAGG
>NZ_JBPQTX010000372.1:0-6375 GCF_051386555.1 Streptomyces sp. URMC 126 | reverse complement strand
GGCCCGTACACGCCGCAGCCCCCGGCCTCCCCCGCCGACACCGGCACGGGCACCGGCGCCTTCGCCGCGCCCCAGCCGGAGCAGGCGAGCGGTCCCGTGGACCCGCGCACCGGCGGCTGGCCGACGGTGACGCCGGAGCAGCGGCAGCGGTCCGTGCACGGCGCGCCGCTCGGTTACACGGCCGCGGTCGAGCTGTCGTCCGAGCGGCTGCTCAAGAGCAAGCCGAAGCCGAGAAAGCAGACGTCGGGCCGGTTCAAGTTCGGCGGGAAGAAGGAGGAGGCGGAGCGGCAGCGCAAGCTGGAGCTGATCCGCACGCCCGTCCTGTCCTGCTACCGGATCGCCGTCATCAGCCTCAAGGGCGGCGTCGGCAAGACCACGACCACGACGGCGCTGGGCGCCACCCTGGCCAGCGAGCGCCAGGACAAGATCCTGGCCATCGACGCCAACCCGGACGCCGGCACCCTCGGCCGCCGGGTGCGCCGCGAGACCGGTGCGACCATCCGCGACCTGGTGCAGGCCATCCCCGGCCTCAACAGCTACATGGACATCCGCCGTTACACCTCGCAGGCGCCGTCCGGCCTGGAGATCATCGCCAACGACGTCGACCCGGCGGTCTCGACGACCTTCAACGACGAGGACTACCGGCGGGCGATAGACGTCCTGGGGCGGCAGTACCCGATCATCCTCACCGACTCGGGCACGGGATTGCTCTACAGCGCCATGCGCGGCGTGCTCGACCTGGCGGACCAGTTGATCATCGTCTCCACCCCGTCCGTCGACGGCGCGAGCAGCGCCAGCACCACGCTGGACTGGCTGGCGGCACACGGGTACGGCGAGCTCGTCGGGCGCAGCATCACCGTCATCTCGGGGGTCCGCGAGACCGGCAAGATGATCAAGGTCGAGGACATCGTGTCCCACTTCGAGACGCGCTGCCGGGGGGTCGTGGTCGTGCCCTTCGACGAGCATCTCGCGGCGGGCGCGGAGCTGGATCTGGAGATGATGCGGCCGAAGACGCGGGAGGCTTACTTCACTCTGTCGGCGATGGTGGCTGAGGACTTCGTCCGGGCTCAGCAGCAGCAGGGGTTGTGGGGCGGGCAGCCGCCTCAGGCGGCGCAGCCGCCTGTTCAGCCCGGGGGCTGGCCGCAGCAGTGATTCCCGGCGGGGCCGGGGGGTTGTGCCCCGGTCCCGCCCTTTCACCGTTTCTCGCGGGGGCAAGCCCCCGCCCCCCCCGAAGCGCCCTGCGGGCGCTGTCCTCAAACGCCGGACGGGCTGATATAGCCCGTCCGGCGTTTGAGGACGAGCGGCGAAGCCGCGACAAGCGGGGTCTGGGGCGGCAGCCCCAGGAAACGGCGAAAGGGCGGGACCGGGGCACCCTCACCGCGAAGCGGCAGCCACCAGCTCCCGCGCCCGCTTCACATCGTCCGCCATGCGCTCCAAGAGCGCATCAAGCGTCGCGAACTTCTCCATCCCCCGCAGGTAAGCGAGGAAGTCGACGGCGGCGTGCATCCCGTAGAGGTCCAGATCGACCCGGTCGATCGCATACGCCTCCACCGTCCGCTCCGTCGCGTCGAACTGCACATTCGTACCGACCGAGATCGCGGCGGGCATGGACTCGCCCTCGACGACGAGCCAGCCGGCGTAGACGCCGTCGGCGGGGATGGCGGTGTGCGGGAGGGTCTCGATGTTGGCGGTCGGGAAGCCCAGTTCGCGGCCGCGCTGCGCGCCGCGGACGACGACGCCCTCGACGCGGTGGGGGTGCCCGAGGATCTCCATGGCGCCGGTGACGTCACCCTCGGCGACCAGGCGGCGGGTGAGGGTGGAGGAGAACGGGAGCCCTCCCCCGGCCTCGCCGGTGAGCTTGAGGTCGACGGCCTCGACGGCGAAGTCGTAGGTCCCGCCGAGCTCCTCCAGCAGCGCGACCGTGCCCGCGGCGCGGTGGCCGAAGCGGAAGTTGGGGCCTTCGACGACGAGCCGCGCGTGCAGCTTGTCGACGAGGACCTTCACCACGAAGTCGGCCGGCGACAGCTTGGAGAACTCCGCCGTGAAGGGCAGGACCAGCACCGCGTCCACCCCGAGCTCGGCGATCAGCTCCGCGCGCCGGTGGTGCGGCGCCAGCAGCGGCGGGTGGCTGCCCGGCCGTACGACCTCGCTGGGGTGCGGGTCGAAGGTCACCACGACCGACGGCACCCCCAGCTCGCGCGCCCGCTCCACCGCACGGCCGATGATCAGCTGGTGCCCTCGGTGGACACCGTCGTACGAGCCGATGGTGACGACGCTGCGCCCCCAGTCCTGGGGGATGTCCTCCAAGCCACGCCAGCGTTGCACTGTGCCCGCTCCTCGCCCGAACCCGAACTCTTGTCTCTGTCGATTACGCAGGTCTAAGAGTGCCATGCCGGTTGGCGGCGGTCCGCATCGGCCGGGGCCCCCGCTGCGTCCGCATCGGTCTCCTGCCCGCCCGGTCCGCCCGCCGTCAGCCGGATCCGGGCCCCCGGTCCGACCACCGGTGCCCACTGCGCCGGGGCGGTCCGGAGCCAGCGGCGCAGCCGGGCGCCGAAGGCCGGGATCTCGCGCGCCAGCTGGACCAGCCGGCGGTCGCAGCGGGCCGCGCCCTCGGGGGTGCGGGCCAGCAGCTCCCCGACCCGGAACACGAGCTCGCGAGTGCGCGCCTCCGAGCGTTCGGAGGCGCCCTCGGCCGCCGCCCGCAGCAGCGCGTCGAGGACGGCGCCGCCCCGCTCGTACGGCTCCTGTTCCTCCCGCTCCAGCAGCACCTCCAGCAGCTCCCGTCGCAGCGTCCGGGAGGCGGCGGTGCCGGGCGCCGCGAGCACCGGGGCGAGGGCGCCGCGAACGGGGGCGGGGCGGGTGCGCAGCAGGTGGGTGACGAGGGGGAAGAGGACCGCGCGGGCGGACGGGCCGTCCTCCAGCCGCCGGTCGATGAAGGCGGCCACGTGCGGGGCGCTGTCCGGCCGGTGCTCGACGTGCTCGCGGACCAGCGAGGCCGCGCGGCGGGCGAGCGCGGGGTCGGAGACCTCGGCGAGGATCCGCAGGACGTCCGCCGGCCCGTCCCCCGGCTGGTAGAGGCGGGCGCGGAAGGCGCCGAGCACCGGCTCGGGGTGGGTGGTGAGCGCGGCGGCCAGCGCGGCGGCCGGGACCTGCGGGTCGCCGGCGGAGAACCGGGCGACGGCCTCTGGCAGGTGCTTGGCGCGGGTCAGCGGATCGCGGACCAGGACGGCCAGCGCCGATCCGTGCAGCGCGCCCTCGGCGGGGCGGGCGAGCAGGGCCAGCGCGGAGTACCGCAGCAGTTCGCGGTCGGCTTCCGTGGTGACGTACGGCACGGCCTTCAGCCCGTACGCGGCGGCGGCGACGTGGAGCTCGACGCGGTCGTCGTGCGCCCAGCGGTCGACGGCCCGGCAGACGGCGGACGGCTCGTCCTCGGCGAGGGCGGCCAGCAGTTCGTCGGCCTTCGGGTGCGCGGCGCGGACCAGCGCGTCGGTGAGGTCGTCGAGCGCGCGTCCGCGGTGGGTGTGGAGGAGGGCCTGGGCGGCCGTGGCGACGGTGGGCGCCGCGAACTCGCCGTCGCCGTCGGACGCGGTCAGCAGCGGGCGGTCGTCGTCGAACCAGCGGCAGATGTGCGCCTGGGCGGCGCAGGGGTGGTCGCCGAGCAGCGCGGCCGCGGCGGGGAGGAGGAGGCGGAGCAGGTCGAGGCGGTCGCCGAGGCCGAGCCGTAGCCGGAGCCAGAACGGCGGGCCGAACCGGGTCAGCCCGCCGAGCGTCCCGGTCGCGGTGGCGTCGAAGCCGCCGACGGCGCGGGAGCAGTCGGCGACCCGCTCGGCGAGCAGGCGGAGGACGCCGAGGTAGGGGGTGGCGTCGGGGAGCCGCAGCAGCGTCTCGGCGAGCAGGTGGGCCGCCCACCAGGCGGGGTCGGTGAGGACCGGCGGCCGCTCGGCGGCGTCCGCCTCGTCGCCGTCCGCCGCGGGGGCGGGCGCGCCCTCCCGGCCGGAGAGCGTCTCGACGGCGTGGACCAGGGCGGTCAGCCGACGGGAGAGCTCGGTGGGGCCCGAGCGGCGGCCGAGCAGCAGGAGGGCCTGGAGGACGGGGCCGATGCGGTGCCGTGGGACGGGCAGCAGCGTGGGCCGCTCCTGCCGGTCGGCGCCGCGCCGGCCCCGGCGTCTGGTCGGGGGCCGGGAGCCGGGCGGCGGCGGGACGTGCCCCTCGGGCGCCCGGGCCGGGCCGCCGCCCCGGCGGGAGGGCAGCCGGACGGCCGCCTCGGCGGGCGGGCCCTCCGGCTCGTACCAGCGGTGGACGAGGGCGTGCAGGGCGGCGTCGAGGTCGAGGTGGGTGCCGTGCAGCCAGTCGGCGAACTCCTCGTGGGCGAAGCGGTAGCCGCTGCCCGCCGGGACCAGCAGCCCCTCGGTGAGCACGGCGGAGGCCCAGCCGGTGCGCCAGGGGAAGAGCTGCTCGAACGTCTCGCGCTCCAGCTCGCCCTGGCCGGGGCCGAGGCACTGCCGGGCCGCCTCGTGCACCTGCCCGGCCACCTTGGCGGCCAGCCGGCGGACGGCCGTGCCGCGCAGCGGGGGCCGGCGGGCGGCGGCGAGGCGCACGGCGATGCGCAGGCAGACGAGGTCGAGGTGGGCGGCGAAGACGTCCCAGCGGTCCGGGGCGGGGGCGCCTTCCGGCCGGTCGGCGCCGTCCGGGAGCGCGGCGTGGACCTCGGCGAGCAGCCGGAGGGCGAGCGGGTGGCCGGCGTCCGCGGGGGCGAGCGCGCCGGCGGGGACGCCGTAGGAGGCGCGGGCGCGGTCCGCGAGCTCGGGGGTGAGGTCGGCGAGCCGGACACAGGCGGGCAGCGAGGGCGGGGGCGCGGCGGTGAGGGCCGGGGCGCCGCTGCCGAGGGCGGTGGCCGGGGAGTGCAGGGCGTCCGGCGGGAAGAGGGCGCCGGCCGTCTCCCAGTGCTCGGGGCGGCAGGCGACGACGAGCCGGGTGCCGGTCCGCTCCAGCCAGTGGGCGGTGGCCGCGGTCCAGGCGGGCAGCGCGTGGGCCAGCAGCGGCGGCATCTCCTCCGGGCCGTCGAGGAGGACGAGCAGCGGCCGGCCGACGCGGTGGGCGAGCCGGGCGACGGCCTCGGGGGTGGCGGCGGAGGTGTCGCCGACCGTGCCCTGGGCGCCCGCCGAGGCGGTGACGATCCGGCCGGCGGCGGCCAGCGCGCGGGCGATGGCGTCCCGCAGGCTCACGTCGTCGGCGCGCAGGTCCGCGCCGCGCAGCCAGAGCGTCGGCGCGGGCTCGGCGCCGCGCGAACGGCGGGCGGCGAGGGCGCCCAGCTCGGTGGTGCGGCCGGCACCCGGCTCGCCGACCAGGGCGAGGACGTACGGACCGCCGGGGCCGTGCCCGCCGGCCCGGGTCAGGGCCCGCCCGCCGGGCGCCCCGCCGGACAGGAAGCAGTCGAACTCGCGGACCGTCTCCGGCCGCTCGACGGGGTCGCGCCAGGTGCGGGGGGTGACCACCGAGCCGAGGGCCGTGCCGGTGAGCTGGAGGGCGCCCGCGAGGTTGAGGTCGTCGCCGTAGGCGGGGACGGTCGCCGCGTTGCGGTCCAGGAGGGCGGCGAGGGGGCCGTCGGGGTCGGCGGCGGCCGTGGCACGGAGAGGGATGGCGTAGCCGCCCGCGCGGCGCTCGGCGTGCAGCGCGGTACCGAGGACGGCGAGCACGGCTCCGGTGCGCGCGTCCAGCACGGGGCCGCCCGTGGCCTCCTCCCCCAGCCGCAGCGGCGTCCGCTCGGGCAGGGAGAGCTCCAGGGCGGTGCGCAGCAGGTGGAAGCGGTCCGTGGCGGTGTACGTCACCAGGGGTTCGCCGACGATCGAGGCGTCGTGCCAGCGGCCGGCCCGCAGCCGGACCTCGGTGCCGCCGACGATGTGCTCCGCCGCGCTGACGGCGAGCGGCGGCAGGTCCAGGCCCTCGGTCCTGACCAGGGCCAGGTCGCAGTCGGGCAGCGGGGTGACGGCGTCGGCGCCGACCACCACCGTGCGGTCGCCCGCGGCGTGCAGCACCAGGCAGGCGAGGCCGTCGACCGCCTCGTGGCTGGTGATCAGGGTGGACCTGTCGTCGACCGGGAAGCCCGTGCCGCGCCGCCGTCCGGCGAGATCCCTGATGCGCACCAAGGACTCGTCCGCATCGGCCCGCCGACCGCTCATCCGCCGAACCTCCCCGCGTGACCGTACGTGCGTACGCCCGTACGTTCCGAAGGTAGGCAGCCGGTGATCGGCAGGACAGATCGCGAGCCGAACGCGCCCCCTTGCACCCCCGTGGTTCACTCCGAGCGCCTGCCCGTTGGGGTGAATCGTGCGTATCAGATGGATAGAGATGGGGGGAGGGGCTGTCTCTTATACA
>NZ_JBPQTX010000371.1:0-6425 GCF_051386555.1 Streptomyces sp. URMC 126 | reverse complement strand
GGGTACGCAAGGCGCTGCCGGCCACGGTCGGAGGCGCCCGCCCCCGCGCCGGCGGCGTCCGGGGCCCGGCCGGGACCCCGCTCCGGGGCCTTGGCCCGGCCACGCCGGGCACGGCCGGTGACCCCGCCGCCGGAACGGCCGACGCCGTCCGGCCGGCGCCGGGCGGCAGGCGGCCGGGTGGTGACGCGGCCGGCGCCGGCGCGCCCCGGCCGGTCGGCGGGTCGGCCGGGGTGGGCGGCCCGGGCCCGGGACCGTACGACGACGGCGGTGTCCGTGCCGTCCGGCGGCCGGGGCCCGGGGCCGGGGCGGCGGCGCCGAGCGCGGGGCGGGCCGCCGGCTCGGGTGGTTCCGCCACGGGCCCGGCGAGAGGGGGCCGGCCGTGAAAGCGCTCGTAGCCCGGCTCGACAGCTTCGGGGACGTCCTGCTCGCCGGTCCGGCGGTGCGGGCGGTCGCCGCGGGGGCCGACCGGACGACACTGCTGTGCGGGCCGCGCGGCGCGCCCGCCGCGCGGATGTTGCCCGGCGTGGACGAGGTGGTGGTGTGGGACGCGCCGTGGGTGGGTTTCGAGCCGCCGGCGGTGGAGCGGGCGGATGTCGAGGCGTTCGTGGCGCGGATCGCCGCGGACCCGCCGGACGTCGGCCTGATCCTCACCTCCTTCCACCAGAGCCCGCTGCCCTTGGCCCTGCTGCTGCGCCTGGCCGGGGTGGGGCGCCTGGCGGCGGACTGCGTCGACTACCCGGGCGCCCTGTTGGACGTCCGGCACCGCCGGGGCCCGCGCCGGCACGAGGCGGAGGCCGGGCTGGACCTCGCCGAGGCGGCCGGCTTCCGGCTGCCGGAGGGGGACGACAGGCGCCTCGCCGTCCACGAACGGGAGCCCGGGATAGCGGAGTTGCCGGATCCCGGATACATCGCCGTGCATCCGGGCGCGGCCGTGCCCGCCCGGCGCTGGGGCGCCGACCGGTGCGCGGCGGCGGTCCGGGCGCTGGTCCGGGCGGGCTACCGGGTGGTGGTGACCGGTGGTGCCGGGGAGCGCGAGCTGACCTCGGCCGTCGCCGGCGGCGTCGCCCTCGACCTGGGCGGGCGCACCGGCCCGGCCGAGCTGGCCGGGGTGCTGGCGCGGGCCGCCGCCGTGGTGGTGGGCAACACCGGCCCGGCGCACCTGGCGGCGGCCGTGGGCACGCCGGTCGTCTGCCTGTTCGCCCCGGTGGTGCCCGCCGAGCGCTGGGCGCCGTACGGGGTGCCGCACGTGCTCCTCGGGGACGAGCGGGCGCCGTGCGCGGGCACCAGGGCCCGGGTCTGCCCGGTCCCCGGCCACCCGTGCCTGAACGGGGTGTCGGCGGAGGACGTGCTGGCCGCCGTGGAGAAGCTGACCGGGCGCACGCCCGGTCTGGAACCCCCGCGAGAGACCCACCCGACGGAACGGACGGAGCGCACGCCATGAGGATCCTGCTGTGGCACGTGCACGGCTCGTGGACGACGGCGTTCGTCCAGGGCCCGCACACCTACCTGGTGCCGGTGACGCCGGACCGCGGCCCGGACGGGCTCGGCCGCGCGGCCACCTTCGACTGGCCGGAGTCGGTCGTGGAGCTGCCCCCGGACGAGCTCCGGGACACGGACGTCGACCTGCTGGTCCTCCAGCGCCCGCACGAGATCGAGCTGGCCCGGGAGTGGCTGGGCCGCCGGCCGGGCGTCGACGTCCCCACGGTGTACCTGGAGCACAACGCGCCGGGCGGGCCGGTGCCGGACACCCGCCACCCGGCGGCGGACCGGCCGGAGCTGACGATCGTCCACGTCACGCACTTCAACCGGCTGATGTGGGACTGCGGGACGACGCCGACGGCGGTGATCGAGCACGGCATCGTGGACCCGGGCCCGCTGTGGACGGGCCGGCTGGCGCGGGCGGCCGTGGTCGTCAACGAGCCGCTGCGGCGCGGCCGGACGACCGGCACGGACCTGCTGCCGTACTTCTCTCAGGCCGCGCCGCTGGACGTGTTCGGCATGGGGACGGAGGGGATCGCCGCGGAGCTGGGCGTCCCGGAGGACCGCTGCCGGGGCCGGGAGCTCGTCCAGAGCGCGCTCCACCACGCCTTGGCCGAGCGCCGGGTGTATCTGCATCCGGTCCGCTGGACGTCGCTGGGTCTGTCGCTGCTGGAGGCGATGCACCTGGGCATGCCGGTGGTGGCGCTGGCCACCACGGAGGCGTGCGAGGCGGTGCCGCCGGGCGCGGGGGTGCTGTCCAACCGGTTGGACGTGCTGCACGACGCCGTCCGCGGCTTCGTCGCCGAGCCGGAACGGGCCCGCGAGACGGGCCTGGCGGCCCGGAAGGCGGCCCTGGCCCGGTACGGGCTGCCCCGGTTCCTCGACGACTGGGACCGGTTGATCAAGGAGGTGACGCGATGAGGATCGCCATGGTGTCCGAGCACGCGAGCCCGCTCGCCGCGCTCGGCGGCCCCGACGCGGGGGGCCAGAACGTCTACGTGGCACGGCTGGCGGACCTGCTCGCCGAGCGCGGCCACGAGGTGACCGTCTACACGCGGCGCGACGACGCGGCGTCGCCCGACCGGGTGCCGCTGCCGTCCGGGGCGGTGGTGGAGCACGTGCGCGCCGGCCCGGACCGGTACGTGCCCAAGGACCGGCTGCTGACCCATATGCCGCATTTCGGCGGGCACTTGGCCCGCGCGTGGCGGCACGACCGCCCGGACGTGGTGCACGCGCACTTCTGGATGTCCGGCCTGGTGGCGCTGATGGGCACGCACGGGCTCGGGGTGCCCGTCGTCCAGACGTACCACGCGCTGGGCACGGTGAAGCGTCGCCACCAGGGCCAGGCGGACACCAGCCCGCCCGAGCGGCTGGAGGTGGAGCGGACCATCGGCGCGTCCTGCGCGCGGGTGCTGGCCACCTGCTCCGACGAGGTGGACGAGCTGGAGCTGATGGGCATCGGCCGGGACCGCTGCTCGGTGGTGCCCTGCGGTGTGGACACCGAGCACTTCTCGGCCCGCGGCCGGATCGCGCTGGCGCCGGCCCGCCGGGCCCGGCACCGGCTGCTGGTGATCGGCCGGCTGGTCCCGCGCAAGGGCGTCGACCTGGCGCTGAAGGCGCTCCAGCGCATTCCGGACGCCGAGTTGGTGGTGGCCGGCGGGCCGCCCGTCGACGGGCTGCTCAAGGACGCGGAGGCGGTACGGCTGCTGGGCCTGGCCCGCCGGCTGCGGGTGGCCGACCGGTTCGTGCCGCTGGGCTGCGTACCGCACGAGGAGATGCCCGCGCTGATCCGCAGCGCCGACGTGGTGCTGTGCACCCCGGTGTACGAGCCGTTCGGCATCGTGCCGCTGGAGGCGATGGCCTGCGGCGTCCCGGTGGTCGCCACGGACGTGGGCGGGCACCGGGACACGGTGGCGCACGGCGAGACCGGCCTGCTGGTGCCGCCCGGCAACCACGTCGAACTGGCCGACGCGGTAAAGGGATTGCTCGCCTCGCCCGAGCGGCTGGCGGCGTTCGGCCGCGAGGGGCGGGCGCGGGCGGTGGCCCGGTACGCCTGGGAGACGGTGGCCGAGGGGGTCGAGCGGGTCTACGAACAGGTCGCGGGGCGGGTCCCGGAACCGGCCCCGGTCGCCTCGGGAGGTGTGCGATGACCGTCACCCGTACCGTACGGCCGCCGGACACCGCCGGCGGCGACCACTGCGGCCGGCTGCTGGCGGCCCTGGAGCTGTTCCGCGCGGAGCAGGCGGCCGTCGCCGAGCGCTGGGGGCGGCGGCTGGCCGGGGTGCTGTCCGCCGGCGGCCGGCTGCTGGCCGCCGGCAACGGCGGCAGCGCCGCCCAGGCCCAGCACCTGACCGCCGAGCTCGTCGGCCGCTACCGCGACGACCGGCCGCCGTTCTCGGCCATCGCCCTGCACGCGGACACCTCCAGTTGCACGGCGATCGTCAACGACTACGGCCCGGACGAGCTGTTCGCCCGGCAGGTGCGGGCGCACGCGCGCCCCGGCGACGTCCTGATCCTTCTCTCGACGAGCGGGGCCAGCCCCAATCTGCTGGCCGCCGCGGCGGCGGGCCGCGCCTCCGCCGTGGAGGTGTGGTCGCTGACCGGCCCGGCGCCCAACCCGCTGGCCGACGCCGGCCACGAGCGGCTGTGCGTGGCGGCGGGGACGACGGCGAACGTCCAGGAGCTGCACCTGGTCGCGGTGCACCTGCTGTGCGCCGCGTTCGACGCGGCACTGGCGACGACGGGCCCGTAGACCGGATACGCCCTGGTGACACGACAGTTGGGAGCCCCCATGACGTCCCGGACCCCGACCCCCCTGCTGGTCGTCGGCGACGCGCTGCTCGACCGCGACCTGGCCGGCACCGCGGACCGGCTCGCGCCGGACGCGCCCGTCCCGGTACTGGACGACTGCGAGGAGCGGCTGCGGCCGGGCGGCGCCGCGCTGGCCGCCTACCTGGCGGCGCGGGCGGGCCGGCCGGTCACGCTGGTGACGCCGCTGGGCACCGACCCGGCCGCCCGCCAGGTGCGGGAGCTGCTCGAACCGTGGCTGCGGCTGGTGGCGCTGCCGACGGACGGGCCGCTGCCGGAGAAGACCCGGGTGATGGCGGGCGGCCGGCCCGTGGTCCGGCTCGACCGGGGCACCGGCCGCGCGGCCGGCACCACCGAACGGGCGCTGGAGGCCGTCGCGGAGGCCCCCGCGATCCTCGTCGCCGACTACGCCCGGGGCACCGCCGACGTGCTGCGGGACGCCCTCGCCGCCCGGGCCCCGGCCACCGCCCTGGTGTGGGACCCGCACCCGCGCGGCCGGCCGCCGGTACGCGGCGCCCGGCTGGTGACGCCCACCGGCGAGGAGGCCCGCCGGTTCGCCGCGGACGTGCCGGATTCCGACGGCGACGCGCTGGGGGCGATCGCCCGCACGGCGGCCGAACTGGTGCGCCGCTGGCACGCGGTGAGCGTCGCGGTCACCCTCGGCGGGCGCGGCGCGCTGCTCTCGCAGGGTGACAGCCCGCTGCTCGTGCCGACCGCCGCCCGGCACAGCGGCGACGCCTGCGGCGCGGGCGACTGCTTCGCCGCCACGGCGGCCGGTCTGCTCGGTGACGGCGCCCTGCCGGCCGAGGCCGTCCAGGAGGCCGTGGCGGCGGCCACCCGCTACGTGGCGGAGGGCGGCCCCCGCGCGGTCTCCGGCGGCCCCAGCCCGGCCCCGCCCTTCACCGGCGGCACCGACACCGACGCCCTGCGCCTGGCCCGCCGGGTCCGCGCGGCGGGCGGCACGGTCGTGGCGGCCGGCGGCTGCTTCGACCTGCTGCACGCCGGCCACGTCAGCCTCCTGCA
Source organism: Streptomyces sp. URMC 126 (assembly GCF_051386555.1). Taxonomy (NCBI): domain Bacteria; kingdom Bacillati; phylum Actinomycetota; class Actinomycetes; order Kitasatosporales; family Streptomycetaceae; genus Streptomyces; species Streptomyces sp. URMC 126. The sequence goes on along the minus strand of NZ_JBPQTX010000371.1, from coordinate 1,115 downwards.
ACAGGCCCGGGGCATCGGCGACTGCCTGATCGTCTGCCTCAACTCCGACGCCTCCGTCCGCCGCCGCAAGGGCGACGGCCGGCCCATCAACCCCCTCCACGACCGCGTCAGAGTCCTCCGCGCCCTCCAGTGCGTCGACGCGGTCGCGGTCTTCGACGAGGACACCCCGGAAGCCCTGCTCTCCGGACTCCGCCCGCACATCTGGGTCAAGGGCGGCGACTACGCGGTCGAACAGCTCCCGGAAGCCGCCCAACTGGCGTCCTGGGGCGGCCAGGCCGTCCTGCTGCCGTACCTCGACGGCCGCTCCAGCACCTTGCTGGCGACACGGGCGGCACACTGCGTGGGGAGCGGCGCTCCCACCACGAGGGAGCGCGGAACGGTCCCGAGCACGGAACCGACGTCCGTACGCGCGACCCCCGGAGCGACGGTGACCACTACGGCGTCTTCCGAAGGCGACGACATATCCGCGACCACCGGGCCGGACGGGAGCACGGCGGCGGCCGACGGGCGAGGCGAGCCCGGGACGGGCGGGAACAAGCCCACGGCTCCCCCACACGACACGGCCGAGACGCCCCGGGCGAGCACGAGCGCCACGGCGCCCCCCGTACGCGGCACGGCCAAGACCACCGGACCGGACGCGAACACAAACACCCCTCCCGCACCGAGCCCGCGCGGGGCGGCCGGACCGGACGGGACCGCGGCAGCAGCCGACGGGCGAGGCAAGCCCCAGCCCGGGACGGGCGGGCGGAAGGACACGACCCCCCGGCTCGGCACGGCAGGGACACCCAGGCCCGCAGCGAGCACCGCGGCGCCCTCCGTAGGCGGTACGGCCGCAACCACCGGACCGGACGGGACCGCGGCAGCAGCCGACGGGCGAGGCAAGCCCCAGCCCGGGACGGGCGGGCGGAAGAACACGGCTCCCCGGCTCGGCACGGCCGGGACGCCCGGGCCCGGAGCGAGCACCGCGGGGCCCTCCGTACGCGGCGCGCGCGCCGCCGCCCGGGGCGCGGAGCCGGGGGTGAGTCCCCCGGGAGGCGCGGCGCCCCCACGGGACGCGGCCGGCGCGGCCGGGTCGCGGGCGGGTCCGGGGCAGGGAGTGCCGCGTGGTGCGGGGG
>NZ_JBPQTX010000370.1:0-6452 GCF_051386555.1 Streptomyces sp. URMC 126 | reverse complement strand
CCCGCCCCCCCCCCCCCCCCCCCCACCGGTCCGTGCGGCGACTCTCGGCCATGCGGTACGTCCCGTTTTGCGGTTGAATGCCCGCCCGGATTCGGGGCGGTGGAAAGCCGGGGTAACAGGCCCTGTGATACTGGGGCCGGAATGTGTGTTTTGGTGCCAGGGGGTACGAAGTTGTCGAAGAGGACCACGCAGGCGGCGACGGCCCTGGTCGCCGCGGCCGCCGTCGCACTCGGACTGTCGGCCTGCGACTCCGGGAGCGACTCCGGCGGCGCCGGAGCCGGGGGGAAGTCCGGCGGAAAGGGCTCCTCGGCGTCGCCCTCGTCCGACTCCGCCTCCGCCCACAAGAGCCGGCAGCAGAACCGCCGCAAGCCGGAGGAGAAGTGGGACGGCAAGGTCAAGGTGATCGGCGACGGCTCCACGTCCTACACCGGCCCCCAGCCCAACCAGCCGAAACCCCGGAAACTGAAGCCCGGCGAGAAGCCCCCGCAGTTCGTCGTCTTCTCCTGGGACGGCGCCCTGGAAGGCGACGACCACCTCTTCTCGCACTTCCGCCAGGTCGCCAAAGAGAACAACGCCAAGATGACGTTCTTCCTCACCGGCACCTATCTGCTGCCCAAGTCCAAGGCGACCCTCTACAAGCCCCCGCAGCACAAACCGGGCGAATCGGCGATCTCCTACGCGACGGACGCCCACATCCGGGACACCCTCCGGGAGGTCCGCGCCGCCTGGCTCGACGGCAACGAGATCGGCACGCACTTCAACGGCCACTTCTGCGGCAAGAAGGGTGGTGGCGACTGGAGCGAGAGCGAGTGGAAGAGCGAGATCGAGCAGGCCTATTCGTTCGTCCGACACTGGAAGACGAACACCGGCTACAAGGACCTGCCGCCGCTCCCCTTCGACTACGAGAAGGAGCTGGCCGGCGGCCGCGCGCCCTGCCTGGAGGGCCAGCAGAACCTGCTCAAGGCGGCGCGGCAGTTCGACTGGCGCTACGACGCCAGCTCGCCCGGCGACTTCCAGATATGGCCGTCACAGATAGGCGGCATATGGAACTTCCCGTTGCAGCTGCTGCCTTACCCCAAGAGCGAGAAGCAGGTCCTCTCCATGGACTTCAACTTCCTCTACAACCAGTCCGGCGACAACACCAAGGGTGACCCGAAGAAGTACCCGGAGTGGCGGAAACTGACCCGGGACGGCTACCTCAACGGTTTCGAGCGCGTCTATCACGGCAGCCGCGCGCCGCTCTTCATCGGCAACCATTTCGAGGACTGGAACGGCGGCATATACATGAAGGCGATGGAGGACGTCATGAAGTCCGTGTGCAAACGCGACGGCGTCCGCTGCGTCTCCTTCAAGCAGCTGGCCGACTGGCTCGACGTCCAGGACCCGGACGTCCTGACCCGGCTGCGCGGGCTCGACCCGGCCCAGTCCCCGGACTGGGCGTCCCTCGTGAAGTGAACCGGCCGAACCGGCCGGGGTGAGGGCGCGGGGCGGTCCGATGACCGCCCCCCCCCACGGCCGGGGCCCGGTTCAGGAGCGGCCGGTCATGTACCGCGTCCAGATGCCGAGGGGCACGGCGGCCGAGGACGCCGCCCCGGACGTACCGCCCTTGCCCTTGGTCTTCGCCTTCCCTTCGGCCTTCCCCTTCTCCCCGGCCTTCTCGTCCTCGCCACCGGACCCGTCCAGGGGCAGCAGCTCCTGGGTCTTCGGGTCGATGCGGGCGAGGGAGACCGCGGTGGAGAGACCCTCGCGGTACCCGACGAACCAGGCCGACTTGCCGTCCTGCGCCGTACCCGTCTTCCCCGCCGTGCCGGGCCCGGCGGCCTTGGCCGCGAGCGCGGTACCGTGCCGGACCGCCTCCCGCAGCGCCTCGTCCACCGCCTTGGCCACGGAGGCCGGGAGCGCCTGCCGGGGCCGGGGCCGCTCGACGGCGACGTTCGCCCCGTTCCGGCGGAGACCGCTGACCGAGTACGGGTCGGTGTGCCGGCCCTGGGCCGCGAAGGTGGCGTAGGCGTCCGCCATGCGGATGGCGCTGGGCGTCGAGGTGCCGAGCGAGAACGACGGCAGCTTCTCGCCGAGACTGCTCTCCAGCAGACCCGTCTCCACTCCGACCTTGCCGACCCGGTCCAGGCCGACGTCCATGCCCAGCTGCATCATCGACGTGTTGACCGACTGCGCCACCGCGTTCTTGAGGGAGATCCGCCCCCAGGACTTCCCGTTGTCGTTCTCGGCCTTGACGATCTTCCCCGAGCGGTCCCAGTAGGGGCCCTCCGGCGTCAGCAACGTGATCTTGTTGTCGCCGTCGTAGAGCGTGGCCGGGGTGACGGGGGTACGCGGCTTGCCGCGCTCCCGCTGGACGCCGTCGCGCAGCGCCGCCGCGTAGACGAACGGGGTGAACGCGCTCCCCGCGGGCACGACGGAGGAGTTGGCGTCGTTGAAGCCCTGCTTCAGATAGCCCTCGCCGCCGTAGAGGGCGGTGATGCGTCCGTCGGTCGTCACCGAGGCGGCGCCGATGCGCAGGTCGCGGTCGGGGTGGTCCGGGTCGGGCCCGAGGGACGCGCGGGCCTTGCCCACGGCCTTCGCCAGCGCCTCCACGCGCCTGCGGTCGAAGGTGGTGTGGATCTGGTAGCCGCCGCGGGCGAAGTCCTGGTCGGAGACGTCGCTGTGCGCGCTCACGTATGCCCGGGCGGTCTCCACCAGATAGCCGGTCTGGCCCGCCAGTCCGGAGGGGTGCGGCGGCGGTACCGGCTCAGGGAAGCGGGTGTACGTGGCCCGCTCCGCCTTCGAGAGCTTGCCGATGCTCACCATCCGGTCCAGGACCCACTTCCAGCGCTCGACCGCGCGCTCGTGGTTCTTGGGGCTGACGGCGGGGTCGTAGAGGGCCGCCCCCTTGAGCAGCGAGGCGAGGAAGGCGCCCTCGCTCGCGTTCAGCTCCGAGACGTCCTTGTCGTAGTACGCGTGGGCGGCCCGCGCGATGCCGTAGGTGCCCCGCCCGTACCAGCTCGTGTTGAGGTACTGCTCCAGGATCTCGTCCTTGCTGAGCTTCCGGTCGAGCTTGATGGCGATGAACATCTCGCTGAGCTTGCGGTCGAACGTCTGCTCCTGGTTCAGGTAGGCGTTCTTCACGTACTGCTGCGTGATGGTGGAGCCGCCCTGGGTGTCGCCACCGGTGATCATCTTGGTGACGGCGCGGAGCATGCCGCTGGGGGAGACGCCGCTGTCGGAGTAGAACGTCTCGTTCTCGGCGGCCAGCGCGGCCCAGCGCACCTTCTCCGGGACCTTGTCCAGGGGCAGGTCCTGCCGGTTGACCTCGCCGGTGCGCGCCATCTCGGTGCCGTCGGCCCAGTAGTAGACGTTGTCCTGCTGGGTGGCGAAGGCGTTGAGGTCGGCGGGTATCTCCGTGCGCGCGTACATGATCGCGAGGAGGCCGGTGACGACGCCGATACAGCCGAATATCAGCCCCAGGGTCTGCCGCCACGACGGGACCCAGCGCCGCCACCCCGACCGCCCCGGCCGCGGATACGCCGGCCGCAGCCACCGCCCGACGCGGCGCGCGGTCACCTGACGGGCGCCCCACAGCCGGCGAAGGACGGCGGGAGCGGCGGCTTTCCGGGCATGTGCCCCTTTACGACGTTCGATCACTGGTCGACCCTATGGGATCGGGTCCCGGAGATTTGTGCCGTATTGTCGCGAAAACATTACGGTTCGGGCCCGCTTCCGGCCGGGCCCTTGAAAGCGGCCCTCATGCCCGCTCTCACCCGCTCACCGCTGCCGCCGCTCTTCGGAACCCTTCCCACCGTTTGCCTGGTGGGAAGGGTACGCCCGCCCTCGTGCGCCGCTCACACGGGGGTGGGGCAAGGCCGGCGGCGCCCGGCTCCGCGCCGGATCAGAAGTGCTCGACCTTCTGCCCGGCGGGCACCCGGTAGCAACCGACGAGCCGCCCGTACCGCAGCCCGCGAGGGCCGAGGCAAGAGCCAAGGGGGGTTGCCAGGGAACAGAAGGCTGTCGGCTCGTCGGTGTGGCATGTGTGTCGGAAGTCGTGCGGATTACGGAATTCCGTCTCGTAGCGCGGGATCAATGGCGGCTCGCACTCGGGGGAGGGCCTTCGGCGGGCGACGGCGGGGGCGCTGCCGCGTTCTCCGTTTCGGCCGCCGTGGAGCGGCGGGCGATCAGTAGGGCGCAGGCCGCGGCGGCCGACGCCGCGGCGACCGCGAGGGCGTAGCGGGCGCCGACGGGGGAGTCGGTGAGGCCCCAGGTGGCGGAGGCGAGGGCGGGGCCGAAGGTGAAGCCGAGGTTGCGGGAGAGCTGGACGGCGGAGCCGGCCGTGCCGGCGGCCCTCGGGGGTGCCGCGTTCATCACCAGGGCTTGGGTCGGCCCGCCGTAGAGGCCCATGCCCACACCCGCGATGGCGAGCCGCCAGACGATGTCGGCCGAGGACCAGTCGTGGTCGCCGAGGAGGATCAGGAGGAAGAGGCCTAGGGTGGTGAGGGCGGCGCCGGCGACGGCGGTCGGGCGGTGACCGTACCGGTCCGCGAGGCGCCCGCCAAGGGGCCCCGCCACGCCCATGGCGAGCGGGAAGGCGAGCACGGTCAGGCCGGTGGCCGTCGCCGACAGCCCGCTGTCGTCCTGCAACCGCAGCGCCACGACGTAGTGCATCGCACCGAAACCGCAGGCCAGCGCGAACACCGCGCCGTAGACGCCCTGCGTACCCGAGGCGCGGACGACGTCCACCACCGGGCGGGCGCCCGGCCCGCGGAGCCACCGCACCGCGGGCGGTACACCGACGAGCGCCAGCAGGAGCCAGGCGGGGGAGGACGGCGCGAGGGTCAGGGCCAGCAGCAGCGCCGTGATCGCGGCGCCGACGAGCGCGGCGTCGGCCAGCAGCCGCCGGCCCGGCGGGACGAGGCGGCCCCCGACGGGCAGCGCGCGGCGGGCCACCAGCAGGGCCGCGAGACAGAACGGCAGCTTGACGAGGAACACCGCGCGCCACCCGAAGGCGTCGAGGAGGACGCCGCCCACGGCCGGCCCGGTGACGGCCCCGAGCGGGCCCAGGGTCGCCGGGACGCTCATCGCCCGGCCGCGCAGACGCGGCGGCACCGACCGGGCCGCGAGGACGGGCATGAGGACGAACAGCACCGCCGCGAACACCCCTTGGAGCACCCGCGCCGCGGCCAGCACCGGCATCCAGGGCGACGCGGCGGAGAGCAGGCCGCACACGGCGAACCCGGACGTGGCCGTCAGCACGGCCGGCCGCAGCCCCGTACCCGTCCCGCCGCCGCTCACGTCCAGCCACCGGCCGGCGGGCAAGAGGAGGGCCACGACGGCCAGTTGGTATCCGAGGACCGTCCACTGCGCCATGGAAGGCGAGACCCGGAGGTCGTGCGCGATGTCGGCCAGCGAGACGTTGACGATGTTCATGTCGAGCATGGCCACGAACGACAGCACTCCGGCGATGCCCACCAGCACCCACCGGGGCCGCCCGTCCTCGGCCGGCCGCCGCGTACCCTCCGGCGGTTCCTCGCTACCGTGCCGCATCGTGTCCCCTCCGAGGCCGTGAGGCCGCCGTCGACCGGATCCGGATGGCGAGAGCGCTCGCACCCGTGCCGTGCCACCGGCGCGGCCGCGCCCCGGTGACCGGATGAGCTCGCGGCGGGCCTTCGGGGAAGAACTCCGCGCCCCCAGGAAGTCGGCCGGCGGCGCCCGTCGGTTCCCGGCCCGGCCGGGAAACGGCTCGGTACGGGAAACGGCTCGGTCCCGTGCGGCGCTGCCTGCCGGAGGACGTCGCGCGGACGTCCTCGGGGGCCAGCATCGCATGGCGGTGTCCGCCGGAGGACGTCCCGATACGGCCTCTTCCCGGCCGTCCGCCGGGCGCGGTTTCGCCGGCCCGCCCGCGCCCGGACGCACGGCGTGCGGCCCGCACCGCGGCGTAAGGCACCCGGGAGCGGCGGAAGGCGATGTCCGGTTCCGCGTCTTGCGTTTCGGGGCCACGGCACGTTGGTTGTGCTTGTCGCCGGCGCCGGAGGGGAAGGCCGGTGGAGGAGACCCGCGCGCCGAGGGCTCGCCGGAGGACGTTCAACCGGCCAAGGTGCGCGCTTGAACACGCCTGCCCGGCAGGCAAGTTCCGTGCCGGCCCGACATTCCCGGGTGACCAGCGGCCCGGCGGGTCCCGGCCCTACCCGTCCAGGCCCTGACCACCGGCCCGTCTCCGCGCCCCCTCCTGCTCGAACGCGCTTTCCTTGAACGGCCCCACAGGCGCATCGTTTCGGTGACCGGGCGGCGGGGAGCGGCAGGGAGTGCTCCTGACGCGCGCCCAGGTACCGGTTCGCCGGGAACCGGCCGTGGAGCGCCCTCGCGCGGCCGGCGCTCCCTTCCGTCGACCCAATGACCGTTGATTCGTTGATCCGTTGACCCGCCGACCCGCTGACGATCCCCCACGAGGCCGGACGTTCCCCCCG
>NZ_JBPQTX010000369.1:0-6472 GCF_051386555.1 Streptomyces sp. URMC 126 | reverse complement strand
GGGGTGAGCGGGGGTGAGCGGGGGATGCGGATGGGGCGGCAAGGGCTCAAGTGCCGTCCCAGGGCGCCTGTGAAGGCGCTCGCCGCGTCGAGCCGCTACAGACGCTCCACCACGTAGTCGACACACGCCGTCAGCGCCTCGACGTCCGCCGGGTCGATCGCCGGGAACATGGCCACGCGCAGCTGGTTGCGGCCCAGCTTGCGGTACGGCTCGGTGTCCACGATCCCGTTGGCGCGCAGCACCTTGGCCACGGCCGCGGCGTCGACGTCGTCCGAGAAGTCGATCGTGCCGATGACCTGCGACCGCTTCGCCGGGTCGGTGACGAACGGGGTGGCGTGCTTGGACGCCTCGGCCCAGCCGTAGAGGGCCCGGGCGGAGGTGGCCGTCCGGCGGACGGCGAAGTCCAGGCCGCCCTGCCCGTTCAGCCACTTCAGCTGCTCGTCGAGGAGGAACAGGGTGGCGAGCGCCGGGGTGTTGTACGTCTGGTTCTTCAGCGAGTTGTCGATCGCCGTGGGCAGCGAGAAGAACTCGGGGACGTGCCGGCCGGAGGCGTGCACCCGGGCGGCGCGCTCCAGCGCGGCGGGCGAGAAGACGCCGATCCACAGACCGCCGTCGGACGCGAACGACTTCTGCGGCGCGAAGTAGTAGACGTCCGTCTCGGCGATGTCCACGGGCAGACCGCCCGCGCCGGAGGTGGCGTCCACCAGGACGAGCGCCCCCTCGTCCGCCCCCGCCACGCGGCGGATCGGCATGGCGACGCCGGTGGACGTCTCGTTGTGGGTCAGCGCGTAGACGTCGGTGCCCGCCTCGGCGTGCGCCTCGGGGTGGGTGCCGGGCTCGGCGGAGACGACGGTCGGGTCCGCGAGCCAGGGAGCGAGCTTGGCGGCCTTGGCGAACTTCGAGGAGAACTCGCCGAAGGAGAGGTGCTGCGACTTCGACTCGATCAGGCCGTGCGTGGCGACGTCCCAGAACGCGGTGGACCCGCCGTTGCCGAGGACCACCTCGTAGCCGTCGGGGAGGGAGAACAGGGCGCGGATGCCGTCGCGGACCGATCCGACCAGGTTCTTCACCGGCGCCTGCCGGTGGGACGTGCCGAGCAGGGAGGATCCGGTGGCCGCCAGGGCGGCCAGCGCCTCCGGGCGCACCTTGGACGGGCCGGCGCCGAAACGGCCGTCGGCGGGCTTGATGTCGGCGGGGATCTGGATATCAGCCTGGATGTCAGCCACGGGGGCAGCCTAATCCGTCGTACGGCCGCCGGTCAGGGAATGTCCAGCGGCTGAGACGTGCGTTCGGGTGGGGCGAGCGGGACGGGCGGGTCGGGCGGGACCGCCGTTCTGCCGTTCTGCCGTTCTGCCGTTCTGCGGGCGGTGTAACGCGCTGGACGCCGTCGGCGTCGCGGGGCCCGGCACCCTGCGCGCGGCCGACCTGTCGCCCTCCCGGTTCCGCTCCACGGCGGCGGCGCCGGCCCGCGCGCTCACGGAGGGCGCCGTGTTGACAGCCAAGTCACATCCGCAAGCGCCTGTTCGGTGCTGCGGGTGGGCGGAACGGTGCTCGGGCCGTGGCGGACGTCCCGCATGGCTGCGGGCCGGGAGGGCCTTGCCGCGTAGGCATCCGGGAGGCGTTCGGGCCCGCCTGCCACGCCGGTACCAGGAGCGGAAGGCCGGGCAGGGTGGGGACGCCCCCTCCCCACGCGTGCTGTCGGAGATCATCTGCCGTGAGCGCACCGGGAACCATCCGGAGCCGGGGACGAGGGACGACGGCGCGCGGCGCTCGGTGCGCGAGTTGTCGGACGACGGCGAACCCGGCGACGTGCACGACCACTGCTGCGGCGCCCCCGCCGGGCCGGGCCTGGCGCTTCTTGAGACCGTGCTCCGGGCCTCGCCGCCGTGCGGCGCGCGGGAATCGCCTGCGGTCGGCGCCCGGCTCGACAGTCCGCCGAGGCGTTTCCCGTGCGCGTCGTCCGTACGGGACGCGAGCCGCCCCCCCCCGCAGGGGCGCCCCTTACGGGGAGGGAAGCTCCCCGGCCGTCAGGGCCGCCTCCTCCGGAGTCAGCGAGGCACCCCGGCGGAAGGCCGCGGCGAAGGCCGCCTCGCCGAGGACCGCCGTCGCCGCCGCCGTGACGCGGTCGACGTCGCCGCGCTCGGCGTCCGGGAGCGGGGCGCCGACACCGCGGCGGGCGGCGTCGGCGGCGCCGAGGAGGACGGCGGCGCGGTCCGCGTGGTCCGGGCCGCCGATCAGTGCCGCCACACCGGCCAGGCCCTCCAGGGAGAGGGCGAGCGCGCGGGGTTCGGCGAGGGAGCGGGCGATGTCCAGACCGGTGAGGTGGTGGGCGGCGGCCCGCCGTACGTCGCCGCGCAGTTCGGCCGTGAAGCCGAACTCGGCGTGGAGGAGGTGGTCGCCCACGGCGGAGGACACGTCCGCGTGACCGTCCCGGATACGCGTCAGGAGCGCCTCGGCGGCGTCGAGGTCGCCGGAGCGGCGGGCGCCGAGGGCGAGTCCCATCTCGGAGTGGATCTCGCCGTACCGGTACCCCTGCTCGACGGCCAGGCGCCGGGCGCGTTCGTGCAGGTCACGGGCGCGGTCCCAGTCCTTGGCGAGCAGGGCGAGACGGCCGAGGCCGGAGAGCCGGGCCGCGACCTCCGTGTGCAGGCCGAGGTCGCGGGCGATGCCCAGGGCCTCGTGGTGACGGCGCGTGGCGTCCGCGTAGTCGCCCTTGATCTCGGCGAGGACGGCGAGGGGCTGCACGGTCTGCAACTCGCCCCAGCGGTCCCCGAGATCGCGGAAGAGCGCCGCACTGCGCAGCCCGTCGCGGGCGATGGTGTCGAGATCGCCGCGGGTCAGCGCCTGCGTCGCCCGCAGCCCGAGCGCGGCGGCCGTGCCCCACCGGTCGCCGGCCTCGGTGAAGAGGGCGAGGGCCCGGGAGTTGGCCTCCTCGCTCGCGGCGATGGCCCCGGCGTGGAACAGCCCGTACGCCGAGAGCCACAGGATCCGGCCGCGCCGGGAGGGGCCGCCGGCGGTGGGCTCCGGGAGCGCTTCCGGGGACGTTTCCGGGTCGGAGGGTTCACCGGTCAGGAGGGCGAACGCCCGGTGGAGAGCGCGGATCTCGGACGCCTCGGGAGCGACGGCGACGACGGCCGCGAGGGCGCGCCGGCCCTCGTGCAGCCGCCCGCGCAGCAGCCACCACCAGCAGAGGGCGGCGGCGAGCCGGACCGCCCGCTCCGCGCCGCCGTCCCCCGCCGCGCGCCGCACGGCCTCGTCGAGGGCCGCCCGGAGGTTGGCGGCGTCGGCGTCGAGGCGGGCGAGCCACGTCTGCTGCCCGCTGCCGCGGAGGTGGGGTTCGGCCCGTTCGGCGAGGTCCAGGTAGTGGAGCAGGTGCCGGTCCCGTACGGCGGCCAGGTCCTCCATCTCGTGGAGCCGCTCCGTGGCGTAGGCGGCCACGGACTCCAGCAGGCGGTAGCGCGGGCCGGTGCCGGCCGGGCCGTCCACGCGGACGACCAGGGAGCGGTCGACGAGCCGGGTCATCAGGTCGAGGACCTCCTCGGCGGCCACCCCGTCCCCCGCGCACACCGCCTCCGCGGCGTCCAGCGTGCAGCCGTCCACGTGCGCGGCCAGGCGCCGCAGCACGATGCGCTCCGGCGCGCCGAGCAGCTCCCAGCTCCAGTCGATCACCGCCCGGAGGGTCTGCTGACGGGCCGGCGCGCCCCTGCGCCCGGAGTTGAGGACCCGGAAGCGGTCCCCCAGACGGGCGGCCAGCTCCCGGACGCCCAGGGCGCGGACGCGGGTCGCGGCCAGTTCGAGGGCGAGCGGGATGCCGTCGAGGCGGCGGCAGATCTCGGCGACGGCGACGGAGTCGTGCGTACCGTCGTCGGTCCCCGTAAGGGAGAACCCTGGTGCCGCCGCGGCGGCCCGGGCCGTGAAGAGCTCGGCGGCCTCGGCGGGGGCGAGCGGTTCGACCAGGAACACCGTCTCTCCCGTGAGGCCGAGCGGCTCCTGGCTGGTGGCGAGGACGCGCAGCCCGGGCGCCGCCCGGAGCAGCAGATCGGTGAGTTCGGCCGCGGCGTCGACGACGTGTTCGCAGTTGTCCAGGACGAGGAGAACCCGCCGGTCGCGCAGGGCCGCCGCGAGCCGTTCGACGGGCTTCGGGGCCGCGCCGCCGGGCCCGGAGAACCCCGAGAACCCGGAGGGGACGTCGTCCCGGATGCCCAGGGTCTCGGCGACCGCCTGGGCGAGGACGGCGGCCGGGCCCTGGCGGCCCGCGAGCTCCACGAGCCAGATGCCGTCGGGGGTGGGGTGCGGGGTGTTGTGCTCCGGGGTGCTCTCGGGGGCGCCCTTAGGGGTGCCGGTCTCGGCGGGGTGCGCGGTGGCGTGCGCCAGCCGGGTCGCGGCCTCCACGGCGAGCCGTGTCTTGCCGACACCTCCGGGGCCGGTGAGGGTGACGAGGCGTTCCGTGCGGAGGAGTTCGCCGAGCTCGGTCAGGGAACGGTCGCGTCCGATGAGGGGGGTGAGGGAGGAGGGGAGGTTCGACGGGGGCTGAGAGGCGGTGGCCGCGTCCGAGCTCGGGGCCGTGCTCGCAGTCGCGTCCGCGCCCGCGGCCGTCCCGCCCGTGCTCGCCGTCAGCCCAGTGCTCGTCGTCACGCCCGCGCCCGTCGTCACGCCCGCGCCCGTCCTCGGCTTCGGGACGAGTGAGGCGTCCTGGCGAAGGATCGCCTCGTGGAGGGCGAACAGTTCCGGGCCGGGGTCCAGGCCCAGCTCGGCGCCCAGGCGGTTCCGCAGGTCCGTGTAGGAGGCCAGTGCCTCGCTCTGCCGCCCGGACAGGTAGAGGGCCCGGAGCTGGACGGCGCGCAGGCGTTCCCTTAGGGGATGGCGTGCCACGAGGTCGGCCAGTTCGCCGGTGAGCAGCAGGTGGTCGCCCGCTTCGAGGCGGGCCTCGGCCTGCTCCTCCAGAACGGCGAGGCGCTGCTCGTCGAGGCGGTGCACGGTCGCGCGGGCGAACTCCTCGTCGGCGAAGTCCGCGTAGGCGGGGCCGCGCCACAGTTCCAGGGCCTCGGTGAGCAGGGCGGCCCGCGCGCGGGGTGCCGCCTCCCGGCGGGCCTCGTCGACCAGGGACCGGAACCGGTCGGCGTCCACCTCGTCCTCGCCGGGGTCGAGGCGCAGCCGGTACCCGGGGAGTCGGCGCTCGACGCGGTCGCGGCCGAGCGCCCTGCGCAGCTGGGAGACCTTGGCCTGGAGGGCGTTGGCGGGGTTGCCGGGCGGTTCGTCGCCCCAGATGTCGTCGATGAGCCGGTCGGCCGACACCGGCCGTCCCTCGTGCATCAGAAGGTCGGCCAGCAGCGCCCTGACCTTCACCTCGGGCACCCTGACCGGCTCTCCTCGGCCGTCCCACACCGTCAGTGGACCGAGCACCCCGAATCGCATGGCGAAACCGTACACAGGTTCCCCGGCGGTGATCATCAGCGCGTCCTCGGCGGGCCTCGGCAGGCCGTCAGCGAACCGTCAGCGTTCCCGAAGCGCCCGGGCGCACGCTCATCCCCGTCAGCAGAACCGGGACAGCGGAACCGGCACTGCGGAACCGGCGCGACCGCACCGGCGCCACGGGACCCCATCGCAGGAGGAGCGCATGACCAGGTACGCAGGAAGGAACGCCGTGGTCCTCGACGGTACGACGGGGCTCGGCCTGGCCGTCGCCAAGCGGCTCGTCGAGGGCGGTGCGCGGGTCCTGCTGACCGGGCGGCCGGAGGACGGCGAACTCGCCGCGGCCACCGCCGAGGTCGGTTCGCGCGCCCGGATCGTCGGCACCGGACCGGCCGGGGCGGCGACGACGCCGGAGGCGCTGGCCCCCGTCGTGGAGGACGCGCTCGGCTCGGTCGACTTCGTCTTCGTCCATGCCGGTACGGGTCCGGCCGCTTCGGCGGGGGACCGGACCGGGTCGCCCTGGGGTTCCTGCCGCGCGGTCCGGGCGCTGCTCCCGTACGTCCACGGCGGCGGGGCGATCGTCTTCACCGCCGACGCTCGGCCCGCCCTCGCCGCGGCCTCCGCGGCGTACGGGAAGCCGGTGGCCGGGGCGGAGGACGGCGGGCCGTGGGCCTGTGCCCGGGCGCTCGCCGCCGAGCTCGCCGGCCGCGACATCCGCGTCAACGCCGTCGTACCCGGTCTGATCGCCCTGCCGGGCGGCGGGGGAGCGGCCGGCCGTGCCGCCGAGCGGCACGTTCCGATGCGGCGCGCGGGCACCGTCGACGAAGTGGCCCGCGCCGCGCTCTTCCTGGCGGCGGAGGCCACCTACACGACGGGCGCCAGGCTCGTCGTCGACGGCGGGCTCGGCCCGGCGGGTCCGGACGGCCCGGACCTGTCGTGTACGCGGCCGTCACGGGCCGGCTCCCCGCCCGTCGGCTCCCGGTGCCCCCGGCCGTCGTCGCCGGGCTCCTGGCAGCCCGACGCGTCGTAGACCGACCGCCCGCGGCCCGCCCCCCCCAGC
>NZ_JBPQTX010000368.1:0-6482 GCF_051386555.1 Streptomyces sp. URMC 126 | reverse complement strand
CCCATACCCACGATCACCACGGGGTCGTCATCAACCGGCAGCCCACCCCCGGCCACCGCAAGCGCAGACCCCGCCGAGGCCTCACCCGACCCACCCAGCAACTCACGGAGAACAAACTCCGCCAACGTGTCCGGAGTCGGGTAGTCGAACGCGACCGTTGTCGGGAGTCGCAGACCCGTGGCCGTGTTCAACCGGCCGCGCAGTTCCACTGCGGTGAGTGAATCGAAGCCTGCCTCTCGGAACGAGCGACCCGGCTCAACGGATTCCGGCCCGGCCATGCCCAGCACCAAGGCGACCTGCACCAGAACCACGTCTCGTACGGCGTTCCGCTGTTCGGCCGGGTTCAAGGGGGCCAGTCGGGCGGCCAGCGCGTTCTGACCCTCGGGGGCGGTCCGGCCGGCGGCACGACGGGCGGACGGACTCCTGCGCACGAGGCCGGACAGCAACGGCGGGAGCTCGTCGGAACGCCGCAGAGCGGCCAGGTCCAGCCGGGCCGACACCAGAAGAGGACCGGGGACACCGGCGGCCGCGTCCAGCAGGGCGAGCCCGTCAGCCACGGACAGCGGCCGCAGTCCCTGACGGGACAACCGCTGCCAGTCGGCAGCGGTGAGACCGCTCGCCATCCCGTGCTCCCAGGGGCCCCAGGCAAGCGAGACCGCGGGCAGCTCTTGGCGGCGCCGGTGGGCGGCGAGGGCGTCCAGGAAGGTGTTGCCCGCCGCGTAGTTCGCCTGGCCCGGGTTGCCCCAGACCCCGGCCACGGACGAGAACAGCACGAAGGAACGCAGGTCCAGGTCGCGGGTCAGCTCGTGCAGGTTCCAGGCCGCGTCCACCTTCGGCCGCAACACCGCCTCCAGACGCTCGGCGGTCAGAGCCGTGACCAGTCCGTCGTCCACGATCCCTGCCGCGTGGACGACCCCGGTCAGCGGCGCGGCCAACGGCACGTCCGCGATCACGGCCGCCAACTGCTCCCGGTCGGCGGCGTCGCACGCGATCACCTGCGCACTCACCCCGCGACCAGCCAACTCCGCAGCCAGAGAGGCGACACCAAATGCGGCCGGCCCACTGCGGGACAGCAGCAGGAGCCGTTCGGCCTGACCCGTGCGCGCCAGGTGCCGCGCCACCAAGCCGCCCAGCGCACCCGAAGCGCCCGTCACCAACACCGTGCCACCACCCGCCGCCGGAACGGGCGTGTCCCCGCCCGCACGGACCAGGCGGGGAACCCGCACCTGCCCTGACCGCACGGCGAACTGCGGCTCGCCCGTCGCCAGACCCGCACGCAGCCAGTCCCCGACACCCTCTGCGGACAGATCCTCCACATCCGCCAGCACCAGACGCCCCGGATGCTCCGACTGCGCCACCCGCACCAAACCCCACACCGAGCTCGCCGCCACCTCCAGCGAACCACCGGCATCAACCGCCCGCTCGGTCACCACCACCAACCGCGAACCAGCCAACTCCTCCGCAGCCAGCCACTCCCGCACCACACCCAACACCCGCACCGCCACAGCCCGAGCCGCATCCGCAACAGCCGCACCGGCCTCCGGAGCCACCCGCAACACCACCACCGGCGGAGCCTCTCCCGACTCCACCAGCCCGCCCACACCGCCGGCGCCCAGCTCCGCCAACTCACCCACCGGCTCACCCACCACCGCAGCCGGCACCCACTCCACCCCGAAGAGCGACGCACCAGCAGAGCCCGCACCAGCGGCAAATGGCCGCAGCACCAGCGAACCCACCGACGCGATCAACCCACCCCCGGCATCAGCCAGAGTCACCGACACACCCTCGCCGGCCTCGACCGGAGCCACCCGCACCCGAGCCACCGACGCACCCGAGGCATGCACCACCACATCACCCCACGCGAAGGGGACCTCGGGCGCGCCCCTGCGCTCCCCCGTACCCACGATCACGTGCAGCGCGGCGTCCAGCAGTGCCGGATGTACGCCAAACCCGTCCGCGCTCATGCCTTCCGGCAGGGCGATCTCCGCGAACAGTTCCTCGCCGCGCCGCCAGGCCGCGCGCGTCCCCTGGAACGACGGGCCGTAAGCAAGCCCGTCCTCAGCCAGTGCCGAGTAGAAGCCGTCCAGGTCCACCGGCACGGCGCCGACCGGGGGCCACTGCGTCAGGCCGTGATCGACTGCATCGTCCGTGAACTCCGCCGGTGACAGCACACCGGTCGCGTGCCGCACCCACTCACCGTCGGGCCCGGCATCCTCCGCCTGGGCATAGACAGCCATGGGACGGCGGCCGGTCTCGTCCGGCCCCTCCACTGCCACCTGCACCCGCACGCCGGCCGTGGCAGTGAGTACCAACGGCGACTCGATCAGCAGCTCCTCGACCCGACCGCAGCCAGCCTCGTCACCCGCCCGCACGACCATCTCGACCAGCGCGGCGCCGGGCACCACCACCTGCCCCGCCACCACATGATCCGCCAACCACGGCAGCCCCGACAGCGACAACCGACCCGTCAGCATCAAGCCGTCACTCGCCGGCAACACCACCGCCGCACCGAACAACGGATGCCCCGGGCTCTCCAAGCCAAGATCCTCGACACGGCTCGCCGCGGTCGGGGTCAGCCAGTAGCGCTGCCGCTGGAAGGCGTAGGTGGGCAGGTCGACCCGGCGTGCACCGGTGGGGGTGTAGACCTTGTCCCAACCGACGGGCACTCCGCGTACGAACACCTTCGCCAGCGCCGTGAACAGCGCCCGCGACTCCTCACGACCCCGCCGCAACGCCGGCAACCACAACTCACCGACGCCTTCACCCTCGACATCAGTACGGGTGTGCGGGCCCATGCCCGACAGCACGCCATCGGGGCCAATCTCGATGAACGTCCGCACACCGTGCTCACGCAACGCGGAAGCAGCGTCGGCGAAACGGACCGCCTCACGCACATGCCGCACCCAGTAGGAAGGATCGGTGACCTCATCCCCCACGATCTTGCCGGTCAGGGCGGAAACGAGGGGCAGCCGCGGGACATGGAACGTGACGGATTCGACGACCCGCGCGAAATCCTCCAACATCGGTTCCATCAACGGCGAATGGAAAGCGTGCGAGACCCGCAGGCGGCGCGCGCGCGCACCACCCTCAGCGAGTGTCTCCGCCACCGCCAGGACCTCGTCCTCGGCACCTGAGATGACGATGGCCTTGGGGCCGTTGACCGCCGCGATGCCCACACCGGTACGGCCAGCGATCACCTCAAGCACCCGCTGCTCGTCCGCCTCGACGGCCACCATCGCACCACCGACCGGCAGCTCCTGCATCAGCCGGCCACGCGCCGCCACCACCGCACACGCGTCCGCCAGCGACCACACCCCCGCCACATACGCCGCAGCCAGCTCACCGATGGAGTGGCCCGCCACCACCTGCGGAGTCACACCCCACGACTCCAACAGCCGAAACAGCGCCACCTCAACCGCGAACAACCCCGCCTGCGCCCACACCGTCTCATCAATGCGGCCACCACCCGGCCAGGACTCCTCGCCCTCACCTCGAATGACCGCTGCCAGCGAGCCGTCCAGGTGCTCGGCCAACCCCGCACACACCGCGTCAAAAGCCTCGGCGAACACCGGGAACGCCGCATACAAACCCTGGCCCATGCCCACCCGCTGAGCACCCTGCCCGGTGAACACGAACCCGACCCGGTCCGTACCACCCGCCACCCCGGACACCACGTTCGAAGCCTCACGGCCCTCCGCCAAGGCCACCAGCCCAGCGGTCAGGTCCTCCCGGTCCGTGCCCAGCACCACCGCGCGGTGCTCCAGCACTCCTCGCGATGTGACCAGCGAGCGACCCACATCGGCCGCGTCCACCTCAGGGCGCTGGCGGACGAACTCGGCCAGACGGTCCGCCTGACCCACCAGCCCCGCCGCCGAACGGCCCGACACCACCCACGGCACCACCGGCAACACCAGGCCATCGGAATCCTCGTCCGAAGCCGTGACTGCCGGCGTCTCCTGAGGCGCCTGCTCAATGATCACGTGCGCGTTCGTGCCGCTGATGCCGAAGGACGACACACCCGCCCGCCGAGGACGCTCATCCGTCTCCGGCCACGGCACCGCCTCGGCCGCCAGCCGCACTGCACCCGCGTCCCAGTCCACGTGGGAGGAGGGCTCGTCCGCGTACAGCGTGCGGGGGAGTTCCTGGTGTTGCAGTGCCAGCACCGTCTTGATGACACCCGCGACACCAGAGGCCCACTGGGTGTGTCCGATGTTCGACTTCACCGAGCCGAGCAGCAACGGCCGGCCCTCCGGCCGCCCCTGCCCATACGTCGCGAGCAGCGCCTGGGCCTCGATCGGGTCGCCCAACCGCGTCCCCGTGCCGTGGCCCTCGACCACATCCACATCGGCCGGGCCGAGACTGGCGCTGGCCAGCGCGGCGCGGATCACCCGCTGCTGGGACGGACCGTTCGGCGCGGTGAGGCCGTTGCTGGCGCCGTCCTGGTTCACCGCGCTGCCGGAGACCACCGCGAGGACCTTGTGGCCGTTGCGCCGCGCGTCCGACAGCCGCTCAAGGACGACGACTCCGGCGCCCTCGGCCATGCCCATGCCGTCGGCCTGCTCCGAGTACGCCTTGCAGCTCCCGTCCGCCGCCAGGCCGCGCTGGCGGCTGAACCAGACGAGCCACGACGGGGTGGCGTGCACGGTGACGCCGCCGGCGAGAGCCAGTGAGCACTCCCCGGACCGCAGGGCCTGGGCCGCCAGGTGCAGGGCCACCAGGGACGACGAGCACGCCGTGTCCACCGTCAGCGCCGGCCCTTCGAGACCGAGGGTGTACGCCACCCGGCCCGAGATCACGCTGGGAGCGATGCCTGACTGGAGGTGGCCCTCCAGCGCTTCGGGCGCGTTGGCCCCGTAACCGGAGGAGGACGCTCCTACGAAGACCCCGGTCGTTGAGCCACGCAGGTCCCCCGGGTCGATGCCCGCCCGCTCGAACGCCTCCCAGGAGGTCTCCAGGAGCAGCCGCTGCTGCGGGTCCATCGCCAGGGCCTCACGCGGGCTGATGCCGAAGAACGCGGCGTCGAACTCCCCCGCCCCCGTGATGAACCCGCCCGCTCGCGAGTAGCAGGTCCCGGGCCGCTCCGCGTCCGGGTCGTACAGCCGCGACAGGTCCCAGCCCCGGTCGGTGGGGAGTTCGCCGATGGCGCTCCCGCCCTCGGCCAGCAGCTCCCACAGCTGTTCCGGGTCGCTCACGCCGCCGGGGAGGCGGCAGCTCATCGCCACGATCGCGATCGGATCGTCGGCGGACGCGGTGGCCCGGGCCGGGGACGCCTCCGTCCCGGGCGCGTTCCCCAGGGCTTCGGTCCGCAGGAACGCGGCCAGCACCATCGGTGTCGGATAGTCGAAGATCAGGCCGGAGGGCAGCCGCGAGGCGGTCGCGGTACTCAGCCGGTTGCGCAGTTCGACACCGGTCACCGAGTCGAAGCCGAGTTCCTTGAAAGTGTGCCCGGGGTCGATCGACTGGGGAGAGGAGTGCCCGAGGACCGCCGCGGAGTGCGTCTGGACGAGGTCCAGGAGCATCTGGTCCTGCTCGGCCTCCGGACGTCCGGTCAGCTGCCGCAGGACACCGGTTCCGGCGTCGTGTGGCGGCAGCACGGCCGCACGCCCTTGCGGCTCCGGCGACTGAGTCACGTCCGACGGCGCGCCGCCGTCGAGCCAGAAGCGTTCGTGCCGAAAGGCGTAGGTCGGCAGCTCGACGCGTTCACCGGTCGGCACCACCACCGGCCAGTCCACCGCGACGCCCTGGACGAACGCCTCGGCCAGTGACGTGAGCAGCCGCGTCGCGCCGCCGTCGTCGCGGCGCAGCGTCCCGCACACCGCGGCGGGGGCCGCGCCCTGTGCGACCTCCTCCAGGGTGTCGTTCATCGCACCCATCAGCACCGGGTGCGGAGTCACCTCGACGAAGACCTGGTGACCCTGGCCCGCCAGCAGCCGCACCGCGCGGTCGTAGTGCACGGTGGCACGCAGACTCTCGTACCAGTACCCGGCGTTCAGTTCCTCGCCGGTCAGGGTCTCGCCCGACATGGCCGACACCATCGGCACGCGGCCCTCGCGCGGCGCGATCCCGGCCAGGACGGCGAGGATCTCCCCCTCCAGCCGCTCGACCTGCGCCGAGTGCGAGGCGTAGTCCACGGCCACCATCCGCGCCCGAACGCCGTCCGCCTCCAACTCGGCCCGCAGCTCCTCCAGCGCCCCCGGCTCACCGGACACCACCGTCGACGCGGGGCCGTTGACGGCGGCCAATGACAGACGCTCACCCCAACGCGGCAAACGCTCCTCGACCGCCGCAGCCGACAGGCTCACCGACAGCATCCCGCCCGCACCCGCCAGCACCTTCAACGCCTGCGAACGCAACGCCACCACCCGGGCGCCGTCCTCCAACGACAGCATCCCCGCCACCGTCGCCGCAGCGATCTCACCCTGCGAATGACCCACCACCGCATCCGGCACCACACCAGCGGCCTCCCACACCGCCGCCAGCGA
>NZ_JBPQTX010000367.1:0-6487 GCF_051386555.1 Streptomyces sp. URMC 126 | reverse complement strand
CCCCCGCCCGCCACGACACCGACCACGGCCCCGGCCAGCCGCACCGCCTCGAAGTGCAGGCCGGTCCGCAGCATCGCGGGCGCGTCACGCATCCAGGTCTCGCGGATCTCTCGGGGACGGGGGTCACGGGATACGAGCCAGTCGGCCGCCGTGGCCGTCCGGGCCACGGTGATCCCTCCGCCCGAAAGAGTCGTGCCGACGGTCTTCCCCAGGTTTTCGATCGCCATAGGAGGGAGGATGGCCGTATGGCATTCCGACCCACTAGGCCGGCGACCGGCCGTCCGGCGGCCATTGCGCGGCCACCGCTGGAGAGCCGATGAACGCGCCCGACCCGCCTGCCGCCCGCAATGACGTACTGAAGGCCGCCAGGTTGAAGCTTGGTTGGCGTTCGGGCGAGGCCGCGGCCCGTGCCGTCACCGCCGCCGGACGGGAGGTCCTCGGCGACATGACGTTCGAGGTGTCCCCCCGCACGTGGCGGCGGTGGGAGTCCGCCAGGCCGGGGTGGCCACGCCCCGACTGCGCCCAAGCGCTGCGCGCGGCCTTCGGACGATGGCCGGAGGACCTGGGGTTCGACACTCCTCCGGGGTGGATCCGGGCGGAGCACGAGCCCTTGCCTCCTCCGCAGGCCGCCATCACCCTCCCGCCGGGTCTTCGCCCCGCCGGGGAAGCCGTCGCCTCCCCGGGGCCGGCCGGCCGCCGGCACGTCGATCCGGCCGTGGTCGGCTACTTCAGGGAACAGTTGGAGGGCCACTACCGAGCCGACATGCTTCTCGGCCCCCATGATCTGATCGGCATCGTCTCGAGTCAGTACGCTCTGATCGACCGCCTGTCGAGAGCCGCGACGGACGGTACGCGGCGCGAACTGCTGCGGACCGGTGCCGCCTACGCCGCCCTGATCGGCTGGCTGTGCCAGGACGCCGGGGATCTCGTGAGCTCCGCCTCTTGGCGCGCCGTGGCCCAGGAAGCGTCGTTCAAGGCACGCGACCCGCTTCTGGTCGCGTACTCCCTCGTCAACCAGGCGCAGCTCCGGACCGATGTCGGCGACGGTTCCTGTGTCATCGATCTCTGTGAAGCCGCTTTGGCGACCGGGCCGGAACTCCCGCCCAAGGTCAGGGTCATGGCACTCCAGCAACAGGCGCACGGGTACAGCCTCGAGGGAGACCGCCGGAGTTGTGACCGCGTGCTCGACCGGGCGGACGCGCTCGTGTCCCGCGTGGACGACGATCTGCCCTGGGGAAACGCCTGCCGGAGGACGCCGGTGTACCTGGAGGTGCAACGTGCGACGTGTTACGGCCGTCTCGGTCTCGGGAAGGAGGCCGGGAGGCTCTGGTCGCAGGTTCTTCAGCACGTGCCGACGACCGCGCGGCGGGACCGGGGCGTCTACTCGGCGCGGTTCGCCCGAGCGGCGCTCACCACCGGGGACCGCGACCTCGCCAGGGAGCTGGCTCGCGCTGCGGTTCCCGTCGCCGTGGACACGGGGTCCGTTCGCCTGCGGCGTGAGCTGATGTCACTGCGAACGGTCGCCAACCGCGCCGGGCGCGGCGGTGCGGGCATATGGTTCGACGACGTTCTGGCACCGCTGACCGGGAGGGACACGACGTGACGCAAGCCAAGGAACCGCTCTCCGAACGGGAGGTCGCCGACCGCCTGGCCTCCGTGCCGGGATGGCGGCGAGAAGGGGAGACGATCACACGCGGCTTCCGGATCCGCTACCACGGCGGTGTGGCCCTGATCGTGCACGTGGCGGACGTCGAGCGCCTCATCGGCCACCACGCGGACATCGACCTCCGCTGGGACCGTGTGCGCTTCGCCATCACCACGCACGACGCCGGATACCGGCTGACGGAAGCCGACTTCGACTTGGCGCGGCGGATCGACGCGATCGCGGGGGCGCACGGGGCGGAGCCGCTGTAGGTCCGCTCCCGGCCGGCGCTCGACCTGATCGGCGGTGACGGCCTGGGTGACCGATCGCGCTGACCGGCGGTGACGGCCTGGGCGGCCGATCGCGACGACGTCCGGGATCAACCGCCAGGCAGCGACGAGCACGCCGTACACGCCGAGCCTCGGTTCGGGTCGTAGCGGCGGTAGCCGCATGCGCAGACGGGCCAGTCGAGGCAGGCGGGGCAGCGGCGGTAGGGGGCGGCTACGGGGACGCCGCAGGCGCCGTCCCTGCCGGTGCACTCGGCGATGGGCGGGCGGTGGGCGACGGCCTCGGCCGGGGTGCGGTCGGCCGTGCGGGTGGGTTCCCGGTCCGGCTCGGGCGGGCCGGGGAGCGGTGCGCGGCCGCGGCAGGCGGGGCAGGGGCGGTCCGGATCGTCCGGATCGAAGCCGTCCTCGCAGCCGGCATGGCAGCCGGCGGGTTCCAGGAGCCACAGGACGACGTCGTCGGGTCCATAGCCGTCCTGCTTCTCGTCGGCGTTCCGGCGCAGGGGCCGGTCCGCCCAACCGGTCCACCAGCGGCGTTCGACGCGCTCGACGAGCTGCCGCGCGGTGCGGTGCTCCAGCTGCGACCGGATCGTCCGCATCGCCTCCGGCGGGTAGGCGCCGCCGCAGGCGCGCAGGAGCCGGTCGGGGACGGCCGCCAGGACCGCCCGCAGCGGGTCGCGGGAACCGCCCTGCTCCAGGCACCGGTCGCAGCGGTCGCGGGCGGCCGTGTGCGGGTAGAAGTGGCGGCGCCAACGGCGTTTGCGGTCCTTGCGCGCCTCCGGCTCCACGACGGACACCTCGAAACGGCGCTCCGGCAGCGGCCCTTGACAGGTGCGGCACCTGCCCTGGCAGGTCAGGCACCGGCCGCCCGCCGGGGTGGGCGCCTGGCAGTCCGGGCACTCGCGCCGGCACACGTCGCACAGGTGGTCCTCCGGGTGCGGCACCGGCAGCCAGCGGTAATCGCCCTGGCAGCGGATGCACTTGGCCGGGTTGACCTCGTCGTTGGGCGTGGGGAGGACGGGACGCCCGGGGCAGAGGTCGCAGCAGACGAACGAGTTCCCGTGACGGCGTCGGATCATGCGGCGCTCCCGGCGTGGCGGACGGCGGGCCTGCGCGTGCCAGCGTAGCGGGCGGCGCTTTGCTCGCCGGGGCGTTTCGGGGTTCTCCGCCGGGAGCGAGGGGGGTAGGGAGTGGGACGTGGGGTAAGGAGCAGGATCGGGGCCAGGGCCTCGGACCAGGCCGGCCCGGGGCCGAACCGGCGGGAAGGCACACGCTGGACGGGCAGGGGGGGGCACCACACCACCGGCACCGGGCGGAAGCCACGAGCGCCCTCGCTCGGACAACAGCGGGAGGTACCGGCTACCGCGCGGTCTGGCGCAGGAGCGGTTCGCCGGCGCCGCCGGGCTCGCCCTCTCGACCGTGCGCGAGCTGGAGCAGGGCGAAAGCGTCCGGATCGAGACGCCGCGCGTCCTGGCGCGCGCCCCGCAGCGAAGGCGGCAACCCCTACCGCGTGATCGAGGAACCCACCGGTCACGCCCGGTTCTCCGGCCACGCCATGCGGGCCGCCCGTGCGGGCCGTCCGCGTCCCCGGAACCGGCGAGCAATGGAACCGGCACCGCCTCACCATGGCCGCGACCTTCGTGCGAACCGGCGCGTACGACGATGCCTCGGCGCGAACCCCAGTGGCTCCGGACCAGCGGCCGGCACGCCTCCTCATGGCGGTGATCGTCCGGCGTCCCAAGTGAAAGCCGACCGCAGATACGCGGGCGATGGCCTCCGGGTTGGGGGATGCCGAGCTGGGTGTGACGCGGCGCGGCGGCTTCGAACGGGCAGCGCGGACGATGGCCGCGCCTCGCGGCCCGCGGCCCATCGGCCCGTGCGGTCGGCGCGGCCCGTACGGTCGACGGCGTCCGTACGGTCGACACCGTCCGTACGGTCGACGTCGCCCTGCGATCGGCTTCGGCCCTGCGGCCGGCGCGGCCGTCAGTTCGCCGGGCGGTCGCGTGGGGTCGGTGCCGCGGCTCGGGCGACGACGAGGAGGAACAGCCCGCAGGCCGTCACGAGCGCCCAGCCGGGGCGCGCCGCGTGCGCGAAGTGGGCAGGGGTGACGCCCGCGACCAGGCCGCCGGCGACCGCGATGCCCACCGCCGAACCGACCTGCCGCGCCGTGGACGTGATCGCCCCCGCCACGCCGGCCCGGGAGGGCGGCAGGCCGCTGACGGCGGTGTTGGTGATCGGCGCGTTGGCGAAGCCGAACCCGATGCCGATCACCAGGTACGCGAGGAGCAGCGGCAGGACGCCGGTGTCACTGCCGAGGCCGATCAGGCACAGGCCGCCCGCGGCGATGAACCCCCCGGCGGCGAGGAGCGGGCGCCGCGGCCCGAGTCGCGCCACCAGCGTGCCGGCCCACGGCGCGCAGAGGGTGGCCCCGAGCGCCATGGGCAGCGTCGCCGCGCCCGTAGCGAGCGGCGACCAGCCGCGGCTGTGCTGGAGGTAGAGGGTGTTGAGCAGGAGAGTCACGTTCAGCGCGACGAACACCGCCACCGCGCCCAGCACCGCCGTCGCGAACGGCGGCCGGCGGAACAGGCCCAGGTCCATGAGCGGTTCCTCCTGCCGGCGTTCGACGAGGACGAAGGCCACGGCCGTCGCGACGATCACGCCGTACCCGGCCACGGCCCAGGCCGAGGTCCAGCCGACGCGCGGCCCCTCGATCAGGACGCCCACCGACAGGAACAGCGCCACCGTGAGCAGAACCTGCCCGGGGAGATCGATCCTCCGTGTCCGCTGCCCGCGGGACTCCGGTACGAACACCGCCACCAGGACGAGCGCCGCGACGATCACCGGCGCGTTGATCCAGAACACCGACCGCCAGCCGAACGCCGCGATGAGCGCACCGCCGGTGACCGGGCCCGCCGCCATGCTCAGCCCGAAGACCGACGCCCACACGCCGATCGCCCGGGCCCGCTCGCGCGGGTCGGGCATCGCGTTCACCACGATCGCCAGGGCGACCGGGCTCAGCATCGACGCCCCGACGCCCTGGACGGCCCGGGCGGCGACGAGCACGGCGGGCGTGGGCGCGAAGGCGCACGCGAGGGAGGCGACGCCGAAGACGCTCAGCCCGTACTGGAAGATCCGTCGACGGCCGAAGCGGTCCGCGAGCGCGCCCGAGGCGATGAGGAGGCTGGCCAGGACGACGGTGTAGGCGTCCACGACCCATTCCAGGCCGCGGGTGTCGACGTCGAGGCCGCGGCCGATCTCGGGGAGGCCCACGTTGACGATGGTGGTGTCGAGTCCGACGAGGAACATGCTGAACGCGCAGACGGCGAGGATCGTCCATCGGCGGCGTGCGCTGAGCGGGAGCGGTGGGGAGGTTGGGGTGGGTGGAATGGCCTGAGCGGGTGGCCGGTCCGGTTGATCCCGCCGATCCGGCTGATCCGGCTGATCCGGCTGATCCGGCTGATCCGAGTGCACATTTGAGGTCGTCGCGGTCACCAAAGCCCACCTTCTGTCCGGTTTCGCCTGCCGGACCATGCTCCGACCGGGGACGGGCGCCGGCCCAGCACCTTTGCGAAGACCGCAAAATGGATCCCATGCACGACACGGACGCCGAACTGGCGGAGACCCTGGCCGCCATCGGGCCGCGCCTGCGAGCGCTGCGGCGCGACCGCGGCCTCACCCTCGAAGCGCTCGCGGAAGAGACCGGGATCTCCGTCAGTACGCTGTCCCGCCTGGAGTCGGGCAAACGGCGCCCCACCCTCGACCTGCTCATCCCGCTCGCGCGGACGCACCGCGTCGCCCTGGACCAGTTGGTCGCCCCTCCCGCCACCGGTGACCCACGCGTTCATCTGCGCCCCCACCTGCGCAAGCCCGGGAGCGTACTGGTGCCGCTCACCCAGTACCCGGGTCGCGTCCAGGTCTTCAAGCAGGTGCTCGCACCGCGAGAGTTGAAGCTGGTCACTCACGTGGGCTACGAGTGGCTGTACGTACTGGCGGGCGAGCTGCGCGTCGTCGTCGGGGAGCGCGACTACGTCCTGCGGCCGGGCGAGGCGACGGAGTTCGACACGAGCGAGCCGCACTGGTTCGGGCCGGCGGGCGACGGCGCGGTGGAGATCCTGCATCTGTTCGGACCGCACGGGGACCAGGCGGTGGTGCGGACGGGGGCGTCGGACGGGGATTGAGGGGTACGGTGCGGGGTGGGTGGACAAGGTGCGTGAGACCGCCGCTTGACGGCGGTCGGGACGCAGGTGGCGAAGAGTCTTCCCCGCACGCGCGGGGGTGGCCCCTCATCTCCCCCGTCGGCGGCCACGTCGACGCCGTCTTCCCCGCACGTGCGGGGGTGGCCCGTTGCTCCGGGCGGAGCCGATCGCGTCTGCCCCGCACGCGCGGGGATGGCTCCGTGACGCGGATGATCGTCGACGCCCAGGTCGAATCCTCCCCGCGACCGGGGGGCCGGCCCGATCAACAAGCGGAACCGGCAGCTCGACGCCCGGCCGCAGGACGTAGTCGCGCTCCCCGACGACGACGCGCAGCTCGCCCGCCAGACGTACAGCCACTCGTAGCC
>NZ_JBPQTX010000366.1:0-6488 GCF_051386555.1 Streptomyces sp. URMC 126 | reverse complement strand
GCGCCCTCCCCCGCCGTCACCGCGAAAACGGCCGGCGGCCCGAACCCGGCGGCCGCGAAGGCCGCGCGGACGGCCCGTCCCACCGCGTCCGCCCGCTCCTCCTCCACCAGCGCGATCGCCGACCCGCCGAAGCCCCCGCCGGTCATCCGGGCGCCCAGCGCGCCCGCCGCGCGGGCGGTGTCGACCGCCAGGTCCAGCTCCGGACAGGAGACGGCGAAGTCGTCGCGGAGCGAGCGGTGACCGGCGGCGAGCGCCGGACCGACCGCCCGGAGGTCCCCGGCCGCGAGCAGGGCGGCCACCCGCGCCACCCGCTCGTTCTCCGTGACGACATGCCGGACCACCGGCCGCAGCGCGGGCTCCAACCCGGCGAGCGCTTCCGGCAGTTGCGCGGGGGTCACCTCCCGTAGGGCGCGCACGCCGAGCGCCCGCGCGCCCGCCTCGCACGCGGCGCGGCGCGCCGTGTAGGCGCCGTCCGCCAGCGCGTGCCGGACGCCGACGTCGACGACGAGCAGCCGCAGCCCGTGCGCGGCGGGGTCGAACGGCAGGTGGCGGACGGTGAGGTCGCGGGTGTCGAGGTAGAGCGCGTGCCCGGCGCGGCAGCGGGCCGCGGCGGTCTGGTCCATGATCCCGCAGGGGACGCCGACGAAGGCGTGCTCGGCGTGCCGGGCCGGCCCGGCCAGCTCGGCCGGATCCGGCGCGAGGCCGTGGACACCGGTGACGGCCAGCGCCGTCGCGATCTCCAGGGCGGCGGACGAGGAGAGGCCCGCTCCCTGCGGCACGTCGCTCTCCACGTGCAGGTCCGCCCCGCCCACGGCGTGGCCCGCGGCGCGCAGCGCCCACACGACGCCCGCCGGGTAGGCGGCCCAGCCCCGGACCCGCCCCGGCACGAGCGCGGCCGGCTCCAGTGTGACCACGCCGCCGACCGCCCGCGCGGAGTGCAGCCGCAGCAGCCCGTCCGGCCGCGCGGCGGCGGCCACCCGGGTGCGCCGGGACAGCGCCGCCGGCAGCACCAGGCCCTCGTTGTAGTCGGTGTGCTCGCCGATGAGGTTGACGCGGCCGGGCGCCGACCAGACGCCGTCCGGCGCCCGGCCGTAGACGGCCCGGAACCCGGCCGCGGGGTTCACCGCGGCTCCGTGCCGCGGGCGAACTCCCAGGCGTCGGCGATGATCCCGGCCAGCTCGGGCCGCCGGGGCTTCCAGCCGAGTACCTCGCGGGCGCGCTCGGCGGAGGCGACGAGGACCGCCGGGTCGCCGGGCCGGCGGGGGCCCGTACGGCACGGGAGCGGGTGCCCGGTGACCTCGCGGGCGGTCTCGACGACCTGGCGGACGGAGAAGCCGTTGCCGTTGCCCAGGTTGCAGATCAGGTGCTCGCCGGGGCGGGCGGCGTCCAAGGCGAGCAGGTGGGCCTCGGCCAGGTCGCTCACATGGAGGTAGTCGCGGACGCAGGTGCCGTCCGGGGTGGGGTAGTCGTCGCCGTGCACCGTGATCTCCGGCCGCTCGCCGAGGGCCGCCTGGAGGACGAGCGGGATCAGATGGGTCTCGGGGGCGTGCCGCTCGCCGTGGCGGCCGTGCGCGCCCGCGACG
The DNA here is from genome assembly GCF_051386555.1 of Streptomyces sp. URMC 126. Taxonomy (NCBI): domain Bacteria; kingdom Bacillati; phylum Actinomycetota; class Actinomycetes; order Kitasatosporales; family Streptomycetaceae; genus Streptomyces; species Streptomyces sp. URMC 126. The sequence goes on along the minus strand of NZ_JBPQTX010000366.1, from coordinate 4,905 downwards.
TTGAAGTAGCGCAGCGAGACGGCGGCGAGGCCGTGCGCCGCGCACTCCCCCGCGATCATGTGGTCGACGGCGAGCTTCGAGGCGCCGTAGGGGTTGGTGGGGGCGGTGGGGTCGGTCTCGGTCAGCGGGACGGTGTCCGGGTCGCCGTAGGTGGCGGCGGTGGAGGAGAAGACGAGGGTGCGGACGCCCGCCTCCCGCATGGCGTCGAGGAGGTCGAGGCTGCCGCCGACGTTGTTGCGCCAGTACTTCTCGGGGGCCGCGACGGACTCTCCGACCTGGGAGCAGGCGGCGAAGTGCAGCACGGCGTCGTACGAGCCGTCCAGCCAGCGCGCCGCGTCCTGTACGCGCCCCTCGATGAAACGCGCGCCGGTCGGGACGGCGTCGCGATGGCCGGTGGACAGGTCGTCCAGCACGGTCACGGCGTGCCCGGCGGCCAGCAGGTGGGCCGCGACGACGCTGCCGATGTAGCCCGCGCCGCCCGTGACCAGGCACGTCCTCGTGTTCAGGCTCGCGTTCATGGGAGTGCCGCCTCTCGCAGTCGTTCCGCCGCGGTCTCCGGCGGCACGTCGTTGACGAACACGTTCATGCCGGACTCGGAACCCGCGAGGAATTTGAGCTTGCCGGGAGCCCGTCGGACGGTGAAGAGCTCGGCGTGGAGCGCGAATTCACTCCTGAGGGGGTGGCGCACGGGCGCCTGGTGCCAGCCGGAGACGTACGGGGTGGGCGGCGCGTCCGGCCCGAAGAGGCGGTCGAAGCGGCGGAGCAGCTCCCGGTGGAGGCCCGGCAGCTCGGCGCGGGCGGCCGGGCCGAGGGCGGGCAGGTCGGGCACCCGGCGCCGGGGGTACAGGTGCACCTCGTACGGCCAGCGGGCGGCGTACGGGACGAAGGCCGTCCAGTGCTCGCCGGCGAGGACGACACGCCGTCCGTCGGCCTCCTCGCGGGCCACGGTGTCGTCGTACAGATTCCGTCCGCCGGTGCGCTCGCGGTACGCGGCGACGGAGGCGAGGGCGCGTTCCGTCCGCGGGGTGACGAAGGGGTAGGCGTAGATCTGGCCGTGCGGGTGCGCGAGGGTGACGCCGATCTCCGCGCCGCGGTTCTCGAAGCAGTAGACCTGGGCGACGTCGGGGCGGGCGGACAGCTCGGCCGTGCGGTCGGTCCAGGCGGCGAGGACGAGGGCGGCCCGTTCGTCGTCCAGCTCCGCGGCGGAGCCGTGGTGGTCGGCGGTGAAGCACACGACCTCGCAGCGGCCCGCCGAGGGACCGGTGAGGGCCGGGAAGCGGTTCTCGAAGACGACGACCTCGTAGTCCGCGTCCGGGATCTCCGTGGGCCGGCCCGGGCGGGAGGGGCAGAGCGGACAGGCGTCGGGCGGCGGGTGGTGGGTGCGGCCCTGACGGTGGGCGGCGATGACGACGGTGTCGCCGAGCAGCGGGTCGGTGCGCAGTTCGGTGGCTCCGGCAGGGGTGCGCGGGGCGCGCCCCCGCTGCCCGCCGGGGCGGCGGGGGCCGCCCGCGGCCGGGGCCCCGGCGCCGGCCGCCAGGTCTGGAGCCGGCGGGGCGGCCGCGGCGGAGGAGGCCCCGGGCCCGGGCTCGGCCGGCCCGCCGGAGCCGTGGGGCTCCGGCGCGGACGGGCTCCGCCGCGCGCCGGAGCCCGCGAGGCCCGCGCCACCGCCGGCGGCGTCCGCGCCACCCGCTGCGCCGAGCCCGTGGGCGGAGGAGCGCTCCGCCCGGGACGGGCGCCCGGCGGAGGCGTCCCGCCCGGCCGGCTCCGCTCGTCCGGCCCCGCTCGGAGCACGCGTACGGCCGGACGGATCCGGGCCGCAGAGGCCGGACGGATCCGTCCCCCGGTGGTCGGCCGCCTCGCGGGCCGTGTCGTCCCGGGCGTCGTAGTAGAACAGCTCGCGGCCGTCGGCGAGCCGGGTGGCCGTTCTCTTCACGTCCGCACTCTGCCCGCTCGTACCGTCCGGCACACCGGTCCCGCCGTGAACCGCCGGGGGCGATGCGCCGTACGCGGCGCGGCGGACGCGGACGCGCGGCCGTGGCGTCTCCGGATCGCCGGTCCCCCGGCGCCACCGGCACGCCGTCCGGTCGCCGACCCGCCGCGCGGCGGACGCCGACACGCGGCCGTGGCGTCTCCGGATCGCCGGTCCCTCGGCGCCACCGGGGCGCCGTCCGGCCGCCGGCCCGCCGCGCGGCGGTCACGGGCGGAGGCCGTGCCGGCGCGGCCGTCCAGCGGGCAGGGCGCGTCAGGGCGCCTGGCGCCCCACCACTCCCCGCGCGCCGGAGGGCGCGGGAACCGGGGCCGGGGTCCGGCCGCCGGCCGCCCGGTCGAGCAGGCCGGTGCGGGCCGCCAGGGCGGCGGCCTCCAACCGGGAGCCCACCCCGAGCTTCATCAGCACCCGCTGGACGTGCGTCCGGGCGGTGCTGGGCGCTATGCCCATGCCGGCCGCGATCAGCCGGGTGTCCTCGCCCTCGGCCACCCGGACCAGCACCTCGACCTCGCGCGGCGTCAGCAGCTGGAGCAGCCGGGCCCCCTCGTCGTCCGGCTGGGCCGCCGGGTTGAGCAGCTCGGCGAAGGCCCCTTGCAGCAGTTGCGGCTCGACGGCGGCCTCGCCCGCACGGGCCTTCATCATGGCGCGCTCGACGCCTTCGATCCGCTCGTTGTGCCGTACGTAGCCGGAGGCGCCGGCGGCGAAGGCGGCGGCGATCCCGAGCGGGCTGGGCACCGGGCCGAGCACCACGACGGCGACCTGCGGGCGCTCCCGTTTGATCCGGACCACCGGGTCGAAGGCCCCGGGCTCCGCCGGCGCGGCCGTGCCGAGCAGGCACACCTCGGGCGCCCGGCTCACCACCAGATCGGCCGCCCCCGCGCTCGGCGCGGCTGCGGCCAGCACCCGGTGCCCCCGCAACTTCAGCGCCGAGGCGAGCGCCTCGGCCAGCAGCCGGTGGTCGTCGACCACCATGAGCCGCACGCCCATGCGCTGCCCCCCTGTCGCCCGCGTACGTCTCTCGTCGCCCTCTGCCCCCGGAAGCTACACGCTTGTTCGACGTTCCGCGCCCCCTACTGGTGAGAAGTCCCCCGGAATGCCGAAATCCCTGTCAATCACGTGTACTTCGCGTCTGAAACGGATCGTTCAGGCATGTATGCGTGATGAGCAGGGATACGGCGTGGAGTGCTCGCTAAGTGATCAACTCCCGTAGTCCGAGTGATCGTTCGGCGGCCGGAGCAGGGGCCCACGGGCCACGCTCAGCCTCCGGTGGCTCACTCGGCTCCCCAGATCATGGCGACGTATTCCTTGCCCTTCGCGAACTGACTGGGCTTGTGCAGGAACTTGCGGCCGAGGTACAGCCGGCCCTGCGACCAGATCGCCTGCTCGAAGAGGGGCGAGATCTGGTTCTCGGTCTCCTGGGTGGCGATCGGGTTCTTCAGCAGCGGCTTGGCGGCGAAGGTCCGCGGGTCGATGCTCACCACGGTGCCGCCACCGCGCCAGCCGGCGGTCTGGTAGCCGATGACCGAACCGTCCTTCTCCACGCCCAGCGGTACCAGGGTGGAGCTGACGCGGCCGTCGACCTTGCCCTTCGTCCGGCCGGTGGCCAGGTCGAAGGCGACGATCTCGTTGACGCGGCCGACCTCGCCGGTCTTGCCGGTCTGGTGGTCGTCCGTGGGCAGGTACAGGGCGTCCTTGCCGACGGCGAGCTTGTAGCACGCCTCGACGCCGCTCGACGAGCAGCGCGGCTGGTACTTGCCGTTCTCCGTGGAGATCTTGCTGCGCAGCTTGCCTTCCGAGCCGCTGTCGTCGATGGCCATGAAGTCCGAGACGCCGGTGCCGCTGTGGTCGCCCACCTTGACGCCGATGACCAGCGGGTCGGTCGACACCACGTGCGCGTCGTCGATGCCGTTCGGCAGGTTGAACGTGGACTTGGCCTTGCCGGACGCCGGGTCCAGTGTCTCGATCTTCATCTGCGGGCGCTCGTAGTCGCCGCAGCGCCGGACCGCGACGAGCTTGCCGCCACCGCCGTAGCCGTCGTCCTTGCAGAGGTCCTCCGGCTTGGGCTTCCACAGCTCCTTGCCGTCCATCGTCCAGGCGGCGCCGCCCTGGAGGCTGCCGGCCGCGACGGTCCCGCCGCCGACGGTGACGTCTTGGAACTGGATCGTTCGGTCACCGACCTTGACCGACTTCTGCCACAGCTTCTTCCCGTTGTTCAGGTCCAGGGCCACGACCTGATTGCACGGGCCGCCGTACGGCTTGCTGGAGGACGGCGGCGCCTCCTCGACGAGCACGGCCGTCTTGCCGTCCTCGGTGACGTGCGTCGGCGCCTGGCAGATGTCGCCGGAGAGCGGGATCTCCCACTGCTTGCCGCCGGCCGGGCCGTAGCCGACGACCTTGTCGAGGTCGCTCTTGGCGAAGACCTTGTCGGTGACCCACATGCCGGCCGCCGACCGGCTGTCCTCGACCACCGGCTGGTCCGCGCCGAAGAGCAGCTTGCCCTCCTTCGGCCGCACGTCCTCGGACCCGCCCTTGCCGCCGGTCCCTCCCTTGCCCTGCTCCTGCTTTCCGTTCTTGTTCGCGGAGTTGGTGGGCTTGTCGTCCTTGTCGTCACCGCTCTGGGTGGCGTACCAGACACCACCGCCGACGGCGAGCACCAACGCGGTGACGGCACTGACGATCACCGCCATCCGCTTCTTGGCACCGCCACCGGACGGCGCGGGCGGCGGCGGGTAACCACCGCCCCCGTACTGCGGGAACGGCTGGACGGGCGTGGGGGCGCCGGGGCCGGCCGGGCCCGGGTAGCCGTAACCGCCCGCCGGGAACTGCGGGGTGTGCGGCGCTCCCGGCGGAGGCGGCGGCGTGGGGGCGCCCGGCGGCGGAGCGAGCGGCGCGCCAGGGGGCGCGGGCGGAACCTGGGG
>NZ_JBPQTX010000365.1:0-6552 GCF_051386555.1 Streptomyces sp. URMC 126 | reverse complement strand
GAGACAAGCCTCACCCAACCCCCCGACACCATCCGCGTCCACACCACCGACCGCGCCACGAACCGGCACGAGTACTACGACGCCGGGATCCTCGTCGCCGCCGACGGCATCCACTCCCGCCTGCGCGCCCGGCTCCACCCCGCCCAGGGGTCGCTCCAGTGGAGCGGGGTGACCATGTGGCGGGGCGTCACCGAGACCGACGCGTTCCCGCCGGGCAACGCCCTGCTCCTGGCCTCCGACGAGCGGAACACCCAGTTCGTCGCGTACCAGATCTCGCCGTCCGCGCTCGCCCGCGGCCGCACCCTGCTCAACTGGGTCTGCGCGGTGCCGACGGGCGCTCCCGGCCCGCTCGCCGACGGCGGCGCGGACTGGAACCGCCCCGGCCGGCTCGCGGACGTCCTGCCGTACTACGCGGACTGGCGCTTCGACTGGACGGACCTCCCCGCGCTCCTCGCCGGCAGCGCGCGGATCCTCGCCTACCCCATGGTCGACCGCGATCCCCTCCCGTCCTGGGGCGAGGGCCGCGTGACGCTCCTCGGGGACGCCGCCCACCCCGCGTACCCCTCCGGCGCCAACGGCGCCTCCCAGGCGGTGCTCGACGCCCGCGTCCTCGCTCACCGTCTGGCCACCGAGCCGGACCCCGTCCGCGCGCTCGCCGCGTACGAGGCCGATCGGCGGGACGCCACCGCCGCCGTCGTCCTCGCCAACCGCGCGATGGACCGGGCCGCCCGGGCGCGGGCCGCGGCGACGGGACCGGAAGCGCGGCGCGACCTGGAACGCGCGGCGAGGGCCCACCGGAGGGCGGCCGGCGAGGCCGCCGCCCTCAACGCCAGGGCCTCCTACACCCCGCCGGCCCGCGCCTGAACCCGTCCCCCCTCGTTTCTGCACGTCTCTTCCCTCCCACCGGCCCCGGCCGCAGGATGTGCCTCTGTGAGCGGCAAGGACCGAGAGGAACGGGAGACAACGTGCGCTACGTACAGCTGGGTTCGTCCGACCTGAAGGTGTCGCGGATCACCCTGGGCATGATGAGCTACGGCGGCGGACCCACCGCGCAGAAGTGGTTCCTGGACGAGGAGGCCGCCGAACCCGTCGTCCGGCGCGCGGTCGAGGCGGGCGTCACGTTCTTCGACACGGCCGACATGTACTCGTCCGGCCTCAGCGAGGAGATCACGGGACGCCTGCTCTCCCGCCTCTTCCCGCACCGCGAGGACTACGTCCTGGCGACCAAGGTCTACTTCCCCATGGGTCCGGGCCCCGACGACCGCGGCCTGTCGCGCGCGCACATCACCAAGGCGATCGACGCCTCCCTCCGCCGCCTCGGCACCGACTACGTCGACCTCTACCAGGTCCACCGCTGGGACTACGACACCCCCATCGAGGAGACGCTGGAAGCCCTCCACGACCTCGTCCGCGCCGGCAAGGTCCGCGCCCTCGGCGCTTCGAGCATGTGGGCCTGGCAGTTCGCCAAGGCCCAGCACCTCGCCCGGGCCGGCGGCTGGACGCCCTTCGTGTCGATGCAGAACTACTACAACCTCCTCTACCGCGAGGAGGAACGCGAGATGATCCCGCTCTGCCGGGACGAGAACGTCGGCTGCATCCCCTGGAGCCCCCTGGCCCGCGGCATGCTCACCGGCACCCGCGACCGCGACGGCGCCCACCGCACCCTCCGCTCGGGCAACGACGCGCTCGCCCGCCGCCTCTACGAGGAGTCCGACTTCGACGTCGTCGACGCCGTCCGCGCCGTCGCCACCGAACGCGACCTCCCCCCGGCCCGCATAGCCCTCGCCTGGCTCCTCTCCAAACCGGCCGTCACCGCCCCCATCATCGGCGCCACCCGCATCTCCCACATTGACGACGCCGTCGCCGCCGTCGACTTGGACCTCACGGACGACGAAATCGCCCGCCTGGAAGCGCCTTACCGCCCGCATCGGGTACTGGGTCTACGGCGGTAGGGGCGGCGGCGGGGGCGGCAGAGTGGTTGCCCCGAGGGCGTGCGGGCGGAAGGCTGGGGCCTCGTTCCAGCAACCGACCGGGAGGGGCTGATCGTGCGACGCGAACGCCTGGGTGTACTGAGGAATTTGGGTCGTGCGGCCGTCGGTGCCGTCGTGGGAGCGGCGGCGGTCGCGGCGGTGCCGGCCGCGGCGGCGGACGCCGGGTCCGCGAGTCCGTTCTTCCTGGAGGCGCGGGAGCTGCCGCCCGTACAGGGCGCGGCATGGACCGCCGGACCCGTGAGCGCCGGTGTGCCGGACCCGCTGCCGTTCTGCGTCGGCGCGGCGCTGCCCGCGGCCACCGCGCGCCACCGCGTCTTCCGTACGGACCTCGACGCGGGCGCGACCCAGGTCACCGTCGTCGAGCGGGACGCGGCGCGTGCGAAGACGCTGGCGGCGCTGTGGGACACGGCCGTTCGGGCATGCGCCGCCCGGACGGAGAAGGAGGAGCCGGGTACCACCGCCCGGTGGAAGGATTTCGGCGCGGTCGACGCGGAGGACGGGGCCCGTGTGTACGGGGTGCACACCGCGCGTCCCTCGGGGAGTTCGGACGTCCACCTGTTCGCGGTCGGGCGCGACGGCCGGACGGTCACCGTGGTCACGTGGGGGCGCCTGGGCCGGTTCGAGGACGCTCCGGTGGCGGGTTTCAAGGCCACCGCCCGCACGGCGGTGAACAAGCTGTATCCGGACGGCCGTCGGTCATAGAGCTGCGGGGTACGGCGCCCCCGTGCGGGCGCCACGGGGGAGGCGGAGGAACGCGGGACGTACGGACCCCGTTCGCCGCCGCCGTGCGTCAGCGGCCGTACGGCGGGCGGGCGCTCAGGCGCGCCCGGCGCGCGCGAGCGGCGTATGGGTGGACGGCGCGCGGGGGTTTGTCGGGTTGCTCGGGGTCCTTGGCGGGGGCGCTTACGGTGGATCGGTGGTGTGGGTGACGGGTGACGGCCGGACGGGTGGGGGAGCCGAGGGTGCCGTGAGGCGCGTGGCTCGCGCCCGTGCCGTGCGGTGCGGGAGGGCGCGTCGCCCTTCCGGCCGCGAGGCCGTCGGCCCCCGGGCGGCGACGTGCAGTCGTCGTACCGGCCGCACCACGCCGACCATGTTCGAGGCGACCCGTTCCCGCCCGGTGGTCACGGCCGCCGTGGCCGGGGGTGGTGGAGGAAGCGTATGGCTAGTGGCACGGCGGGAACGGCGAGCGGGGCGGACGGGAACGACGGGCGGGTGGACGCGCGGGTGCTTGACGAAGTCGTCCGGTTCACCTCCGAGCTGATCCGGATCGACACCACCAACCGCGGCAAGGGCGACTGCCGCGAGCGGCCCGCCGCCGAGTACGTGGCGGAGCGGCTCGCCGAGGCGGGGATCGAGCCGTTCCTGCTGGAGCGGAAGCCCGGGCGGACGAATGTGGTGGCCCGGATTCCGGGCCGGGACCCGGTCGCGGGGGCGCTGCTCGTCCACGGGCACCTGGACGTGGTGCCGGCCGAGCCCGCCGACTGGACGGTGCACCCGTTCTCGGGGGAGGTGCGGGACGGGGTCGTCTGGGGGCGCGGCGCGCTCGACATGAAGAACACCGACGCGATGGTGCTGGCCATGGTCCGGGCCTGGGCGCGGGCGGGCGCCGTGCCGCCGCGGGACATCGTGCTGGCGTTCACGGCGGACGAGGAGGACAGCGGCGAGGCCGGCGCGGGCTTCCTCGCGGACGAGCACGCCGCGCTGTTCGAGGGCTGCACCGAGGCGATCGGCGAGTCCGGCGCGTACACCGTGCACGGCGCCGGCGGGCTGCGGCTGTATCCCGTGGCGGCGGGCGAGCGGGGCTCGGCCTGGGTGGAGCTGACGGCGCGCGGTACGGCCGGGCACGGCTCGAAGGTGAACCGGGAGAACGCGGTGTCCCGGCTCGCCGCGGCCGTCACCCGGATCGCCGAGCACGAGTGGCCGGTCCGGCTGACCCCGGTCGTCCGGGCCGCGCTGCGCGGACTCGCCGCCGCGCACGGTGTGGAGGTGAGCCCCTCCGGGCCGCGGCCGGAGGAGGTGGAGGAGCTGCTGGCCAAGCTGGGTCCGGCGGCCAAGCTGGTCGTGGCGACCGTCCGCAACAGCGCCAACCCCACCATGCTCAGCGCCGGTTACAAGATCAACGTGATCCCGGGCACGGCCACGGCCTTCGTCGACGGCCGGACCGTGCCGGGCGGGGACGAGGAGTTCGCCGCCACCCTGGACCGGCTCACCGGGCCGGACGTCGACTGGCGGTTCTTCCACCGGGAGCGGGCCCTCCAGGCGCCGGTCGACGCGCCGGTGTTCGCCCGGATGCGGGCCGCGCTGGAGCACTTCGACCCGGAGGGGCACGTGGTGCCGTTCTGCATGTCCGGCGGCACGGACGCCAAGCAGTTCGCCCGGCTCGGCATCGCCGGATACGGCTTCTCCCCGCTCCGGCTGCCCCCGGGCTTCGACTACCAGGGGCTGTTCCACGGCGTCGACGAGCGGGTGCCGGTGGACGCCCTGCACTTCGGCGTCCGCGTCCTGGACCGCTTTGTCATGCACGAGGACGTGGACGCCCCCGTCCCGTCCCCCGATCACCTCTGACCTGAGGAGGCACAGCGTCATGGTGCTCACGGCGCCCTGCGGAACCTGGCCGTCCCCCGTGGACGCCGCCCTGGTGGCGGAACACGGCGGCCGCCCCGACTTCGTGGGCTGGGTCGGCGACGACGTCTGGTGGGCCGCGGCCCGGCCGGCGGAGGGAGGCCGGCGGACGCTGGTGCGGCGGCGCCCCGGCGGCGACGAGGCCGTCGCGCTGCCCGCGCCCTGGGACGTCCGCACCCGCGTCCACGAGTACGGCGGGCGCGCCTGGACCGGCACGGACCGGACCGGCGACGGCCCGCTGCTCGTCTTCGCCCACGGCCCGGACCAGCGGCTGTACGCCTGGGAGCCGGACGGGCCCGACCCCTCGCCCCGGCCGCTGACCCCGGTGTCCGCCGTCGGGGGCGGGCTGCGCTGGGCCGACCCGGTGCTCCGCCCCGAGCGCGGGGAAGTCTGGTGCGTCCTGGAGGAGTTCACGGGCCCGGGGCCGGGTGACGTCCGACGGCTGCTCGCCGCCGTCCCGCTCGACGGCCGCGCCGCCGACGACCGGTCGGCCGTCCGGGAGCTGACCGACGACCGGCACCGCTTCGTGACCGGACCGCGCCTCTCCCCGGACGGCCGCCGCGTCGCCTGGCTGGCCTGGGACCACCCCCGCATGCCCTGGGACGGCACCGAACTGCGGCTCGCCCGGGTGGACGACGGCCGGTTCACCGACGCGCGGACCGTCCTGGGCGGCCCGGAGGAGGCCGTCGCCCAAGTGGAGTGGGCGCCCGACGGCACGCTGCTGGCCGCCACCGACCGCACGGGCTGGTGGAACCTCCACCGCGTCGACCCCGAGACCGGCCGCACCATCGAGCTCCACCCCGCCGCCGAGGAGTTCGCGGGACCGCTGTGGCAGCTCGGCCAGCGCTGGTTCGTCCCGCTGGCCGACGGCCCGGTCGCCGTCCTGCACGGGGCCGGAGCGCAGGTGCTCGGCGTCCTCGACCCGGGGACCGGAGTACTGGCCGACGTGGCCGGGCCGTGGACGGAGTGGGTGCCCGCGCTCGACGCCCACGGCACCCGCGTCGTCGGCATCGCGGCCGGGCCGGCCGGAGGCTACGAGGTCGTCGAGCTGGACGGCCGGACGGGACGGGCCCGGGTGATCGGCGCCGCGCGGCGGGACGTCGTCGACCCGGCGTACCTGCCGCGCCCCGAGACCCGTACCTTCACCGGCCCCGACGGCCGCGAGGTGCACGCCCGGATCCACCGGCCCCGCCACCCCGAACGGGCCGTCCCGGACGGCGAGCTGCCCCCGTACGTCATCCGCGCGCACGGCGGCCCGACCGGCCGGACGCCGTGCGCGCTCGACCTGGGCATCGCCTACTTCACCTCGCGCGGCATCGGCGTCGCCACGGTCGACTACGGCGGCTCCACGGGCTACGGCCGCGCCTACCGGGAACGGCTGCGGGAACGCTGGGGCATCGTCGACGTCGAGGACTGCGCGACGGTCGCGGGCGCGCTGGTCGCCGAGGGGCTCGCCGACCCGGCCCGGCTGGCGGTCCAAGGCGGCAGCGCGGGCGGCTGGACGGCCGCCCTCTCCCTCGCCGGCACCGACGTGTACGCGTGCGGGACGATGCTCTTCCCGTGCCTGGACCCCACGACGGACGCCGACGGCGGCACCCACGACTTCGAGGCCCACTACACGGAGGGCCTGATCGGCCCGCGCGACCGGGAGCCCGGACGCTACCTCGAACGGTCGCCGCTGCACCGGGCGGACCGGATCAAAGTCCCCTTCCTGCTCCTCCACGGCCTGGACGACCCGGTCTGCCCGGCCGAGCAGAGCGAGGCCCTGGCCCGGGCGGCGCGCGCCCGCGGGGTGCCCCACGCCTTCCTCGCCTTCGAGGGGGAGGGTCACGGCTTCCGCCGGAAGGAGACGCTGGTGCGGGCACTGGAGGCGGAACTGTCGCTGTACGCGCAGACGTTCGGGTTCGAGGCGCCGGGGGTGGGGGAGGTGGAGCTGGAG
>NZ_JBPQTX010000364.1:0-6586 GCF_051386555.1 Streptomyces sp. URMC 126 | reverse complement strand
GCCGGGCCGCCCGGTCGGCCGACGGCCGCGAGAACGAGTACGCCATCGCCGCCTCCGGGACGGGTGCCATGAGGCGCGGCGGGCAAGGCGGGGAGGATAGGGAAGCCTTGCCTTAGTGGGTGCCGTTGGCGCTCAATAAGCCACAAGGGGCTGTTTTCGGTCAAGTGGCGTGACCCATTCGTTGCCCGCCCGCCCCCGCGCGCCGGGCGCCGCGCACCGGGAAGCCAAGGGAGCGGGGGCGCCCAAGCGCTGCCAATTCGTCACCTCAACCCTCCTGCGCGCTACGCGCGTTGACCGTAGGCTTCCGCAGACCGCGTCACCCGGCATCCGCCGACCCGCGCTCATCACCGCAGATATCCGCACAAAGGGGAACCCATGCACGCGACGCCGCCACGGAAGCGCCTCGCGAAAAGACTGACCGCCCATGCCGTCGTCCTCGCCGCCACCGCCGGTGTCCTCGCCGCCACGCCCGCCGGGGCCGCGGCGGCCTCCCACGGCCACGGTCACGACCACAGTCACGGCCATGGCCACGGCCGGACGGTCGACGTCCAGCTGCTGTCCTTCAACGACCTGCACGGCAACCTGGAGCCGCCGCAGGGCTCGTCCGGCACCGTCACCGAGACGCAGAAGGACGGGACGAAGAAGGTCATACCCGCCGGCGGGATGGAGTACCTGGCCGACGCGCTGCGCACCGCGCGCAAGGGACACGAGTACTCGATCACCGCCGCGGCCGGCGACATGATCGGCGCCAGCCCGCTGATGACCGGCCTGTTCCACGACGAGCCCACCATCGAGGCGCTCAACAAGCTCAAGCTCGACGTCACCTCGGTCGGCAACCACGAGTTCGACGAGGGCCGGGCCGAGCTGCTGCGGATGCAGCGCGGCGGCTGCCACCCCAAGGACGGCTGCTTCGAGAAGGGCAAGAAGTTCCGGGGCGCGGACTTCCCCTACCTCGCCGCGAACGTCACCGACGAGAAGACCGGCAAGCCCATGCTCAAGCCGTACACGATCTGGCGGCACAAGGGCGTGAAGATCGGCATCATCGGCCTCACCCTCAAGGGCACCCCCGACGTCGTCACGGCCGAGGGCGTCAAGGGCCTCAAGTTCGCCGACGAGGTCGCGACCATCGACAAGTACGCCAAGGAGCTCGACCGCAAGGGCGTCAAGGCGATCGTCACCCTCGTCCACGAGGGCGGCATGCCGGCCTCGGGTGCCTACAACGACGACTGCGACAGCCCGGGCGCCGGCGCCGGGATCTCCGGCCCGATCGTCGACATCGCCAAGAAGGTCACGCCGAAGGTCGACGCCTTCGTCACCGGCCACACGCACCAGGCGTACGCCTGCACCATCCCCGACCCGGCCGGCAACCCGCGCACGGTGACCTCGGCCGCCTCCTTCGGCCGGCTGTACACCGACACCAAGCTGACGTACGACCGCCGCACCCGCGACATCGTCCGCACCCCGGTCGCCCGGCCGCACGCCACCAACCACGTCGTCGACCGCGACCGGCCCAAGGCCGCGGACATGACCTCGCTCATCGCCCGCTGGAACGCGCTCGCCGCCCCGATCGCCAACCGGCCCGTCGGCTACATCTCCGCCGACATCAACGGCCGCGGCTCCGAGGCGTACGAGAAGCCGCTCGGCGACGTCATCGCCGACTCCCAGCTGGAGGCCCTGGCCCCGGCCGACAAGGGCGGCGCCCAGATCGCCTTCATGAACCCCGGCGGCATCCGCTCCGACCTCGCCTACAAGGCGGCGGGCGGTGAGGGCGACGGCGTCGTCACCTACGGCAAGGCGTTCACCGTCCAGCCGTTCACCAACATGATGCAGACCGCCGACCTCACCGGCGCGCAGGTCATCTCCGTCCTCCAGCAGCAGGTCAGCGGCGCGGTCAACGGACCCCAGCCGAAGATCCTGCAGATCAGCAAGGGTCTGACGTACACCCTGGACCTGACCAGGACCGGCGCCGACCGCGTCGTCGCCTCGTCGGTGAAGCTGAACGGCGAGGCGATCGACCCGGCGAAGACGTACCGCGTCGCCGCCAACGAGTTCCTGATGGGCGGCGGCGACGGCTTCGTCGCGTTCAAGGAGGCGAAGAACAAGCGGGTCGGCGCGTCCGACCTGGACGTCTTCCTCGCCTACCTGGGCGCCCACTCCTCCAAGACCAGCCCGCTGGCGCCGCCGAAGGCGGATCGGATCACGGTGGTGAAGTAACCGCCCGACGGCGTCTTCCGCGCCGGCGCCCCGCGGCGGAGTGAACCGTCGCGGGGCGCGACGTCGTCGCACGACCGTGGTGCCCCGGTGGTCAGAGCTGATCGTCGAAGAGGTCCTCGGCGCGGGTGACGGTGAATGCGCGGTCCAACCAGAGGCCGAGCGTGTCGAGGTCGGAGCAGCCGGTGACGCGCTCCCGCACGTCGTCCGATACAGCGACGCCCCTTTGGGTCAGGGTGCGCAGCACCAGCCGGGCACGCTCCTGGAGTCGGCCTTCGGCCAGACCCTTGTCCCGCCCCTTGTCGTATGTCTCTTCGATGAGGGTGCCGCGGCCGGGGAAGTACGTACGGACGTTCATCAGCTTCCTCCAGGTTTCCCTTGCCCGGGTGTCTCCCAGGCCGATCTCGAGCAGTTCCCAGTAGTACGTGGAGGTCTCCCGGTCGACCCCGTCCAGGGCACGAGCCAGCGTGTCCAGTATGGCCGCGGCGTCCGGGTGCCGCCCATGTGTCATCGCGGAGAACGCGGCCAGAGCGAGGTTCTGCGCGGCCTCTTCGACGTCGAGGATGATCGGCAGATTGCCCGGCCCCAGGACGAGCGGCCGAACGGAGAGTGCCGTCCACCCGGCGTGGCCCAGCGGAAAGGGCCCGCCGGCCCATTCCGCCGTGGCCTTGTCCTGGCAGACCACGAGCAGCAGCGCCGGGCAGGAATACTTCGCCATCAGGAACGAAAGGTAATAGGCCCAGCTCACCGCCTTTTCCTCGGCCTTGCGCCCCTGTGCCTCGACGGCGAGCAGGAGCCCTTCGCCTCCGTCGGGCGGCCTGATGCGCAGTACGGTGTCCACTCGCCGCTCCAACGGGCGGATCTCCGTGGCGTCTCCCGTGAGGACTTCGACGGCCGCTTCCTCCGGCAAGGAGACACCGAGGATCCGGAACACCGATGACAGCAGCCCGGGACGCTCCTGGAAGATCCGGTGCGACGCCTCATGTTGCGATGTGACCATGAGCCGAACGTAGGACCGCCGCGTGCCGCGCACCCCGCTTTCGCCGGGCGACCACCCGTTCGACCCCTGGCGCGAACAAGCGTTCCCTTGCGAACTCCCATTCCCCTCATTCGCCACGGCGCGCGGCATACGCCGAAGCGCCGCCCGCAGGGCACCGAGCGGCGCCGCGCGCCCCCCGCACATGACTCAAGAGGCTTGCTGCTCCAGCGCGTTGCGGCGCACAGCACACGAACCGGCACCTCAGGCCCCCGGCGCGTCCGCCGGCGGTTCCACCGCCGCTCCGGGCAGCCGGACGACGGCCACCGTGCCGCCGCCCTCCGCCGGGCGGAGGCCGACCTCGCCGCCGGCGCGGCGGACGGTGCGGGCGACGATGGAGAGGCCGAGCCCGCTGCCGGGCAGGCCCCGGGCGGACGGGGAACGCCAGAAACGGTCGAAGACGTGCGGGAGTTCCTCGGCGGGGATGCCCGGGCCGTGATCGCGTACGGTCAGTTCGCCACCGGACAGCCGGACCTCGATCTCTCCCCCGGGCGGGCTGAACTTCACCGCGTTGTCCAGCAGGTTGACGATCGCGCGCTCCAGCGCGGGCGCCTCGGCGCGTACGTACCAGGGGTCGAGCGCCGCCGTCACCGTGAGCCCCGTCGCGCGCAACCGGGCGCGTTCGACGGCCCGCGCCGCCGCCTCGTGCAGTCCGACGACCTGGACGGGAGCGGCGCCCGGGGCACTGTCGGGACGCGAGAGCTCTTGGAGATCGCCGATGAGATCGGCCAGTTCGGTCATCTGCGCCTTGACGCTGCCGAGCAGCGCCTTGCGGTCCTCGGGCGGGATGGCCCGCCCGGTCTCCTCGCTGCGGACGAGCAGGTCGATGTTGGTGCGCAGGGAGGTGAGCGGGGTGCGCAGCTCGTGGCCGGCGTCGGCGATGAGCTGTTGCTGACGGTCGCGGGACGAGGCGAGCGCGGCCGTCATGGAGTTGAAGGAGCGGGAGAGGCGCGCGATCTCGTCCTCGCCCTCGGCGGGGATGCGGACGGCCAGGTCCTCGGTCCTGGCGATGTGTTCGACGGCGCCGGTGAGCTGGTCCACCGGGCGGAGGGCCGCGCGGGCGATGACGAGGCCGATGGCCGCCGCGCCGAGGACGCCGACCCCGGCGGTGACGACGAGGACGATGGCGAGCGCGTTCATGGGCCGGTCGATGTCGCTCGCGGGCTGGGCGATCATCACCGCGAGCCCGGGCGTCACGCGGGAGGTGGCCACCCGCATCTCGGTGCCGTCGTCGGCCCGGGCGTCGTGCAGGGTGTCGGCCAGCTGTCCGGTGGCCACGGCGAGGTCCTCGACCTTGACCCGGACCGGGGACCTGCCGAGCTGGGTGCAGACGACGCCGTCGGCGGTGACGGCCTGGATCGTGTACGGGGAGGGGGAGACGAGCTTGTCGGGGACGCGGGTGCCGCACCGGTCGAGCAGGCCCTGGACGTAGTCGTCGGCGACCTTCTGGCGGCTCAGCGTGGTGTCCCGCTGCTGTTCGAGCTGCTCCTTGGTCAGTATCCAGCAGGCTCCCGCGGCCACCGCGACCGCGACGGCGACGGCGGCGGCCGTCAGCAGGGCGAGCCGGGAGCGGAGGGGAAGCCGGCGGAAACGGCTGATCATTCGGCGCCGTCCGCCCGGAGGACGTAACCGACGCCGCGCACGGTGTGGACGAGGCGCGGTTCGCCACCGGCCTCGGTCTTGCGGCGCAGGTACATCACGTAGACGTCCAGGGAGTTGGAGGAGGGCTCGAACTCGAAGCCCCAGACGTGCTTGAGGATCTGTTCGCGGGTGAGCACCTGGCGGGGGTGGGCGAGGAAGAGTTCGAGGAGGGTGAACTCGGTGCGGGTCAGCTCGACATGGCGGGCGCCGCGGGTGACCTCCCGGGTGGCGAGGTCCATGCGCAGGTCGGCGAAGGTGAGGACGTGCGTCTCCTCGGGCGCGGCGGGCGCGGTGTAGGCGCTGCGGCGGAGCAGGGCGCGGATGCGGGCGAAGAGCTCGTCGAGTTCGAACGGCTTGACGAGGTAGTCGTCCGCGCCGGCGTCGAGGCCGGTGACGCGGTCGCCGACGGTGTCGCGGGCGGTGAGCATGAGGATGGGGGTGGTGATGCCGGCGGCACGCAGCCGGCGGGCGGCGGTGAGGCCGTCCATGCGGGGCATCAGCACGTCGAGGACGATCAGTTCGGGCTCGTACGCCGTGACCTTGGCGAGCGCGTCCAGACCGTCGACGGCCAGCTCGGTGCCGTAGCCCTCGAAGGCGAGGCTGCGGCGCAGGGCCTCCCGGACGGCGGGCTCGTCGTCCACGACCAGGATGCGGGCGGGTGCGTGCGCGGTCGTGGACGCGGACGGGTCGGCGGAGCTCATCGACGTTCCTCACGTGTTCTTTCGGCGGTCACCTCGGCGGCCGGTGGGGCGGAGGCCGGTCCGCCGGCACCTCAGCTTCCCACGCGGCCCTCACCCCGGTTCAGTCGCCGCTGCCGCCCGCGCGGAGGCCGGCCAGGTCGGCCTTGACGTCGTTGACCGGGATGGCGAAGCCGAGGCCCACGCTGCCGGCCGAGTCCGACGAACCGCCGCCACCGCCCGATCCCGGCGCGAACATCGCGGAGTTGATGCCGACGATCTCGCCGTTCATGTTGATGAGGGCGCCGCCGGAGTTGCCCGGGTTGAGGGAGGCGTCGGTCTGAATCGCCTTGTAAGTGGTCTTGGACGATCCGGTGTCGCCGTTGTACTGCTCACCGCCGAACTCGAACGGCCACTGCGGCCCGTTGTCGCGCTGCCGGCCGCCGCCACCCTGCTCCTTGGGGACGGTGACCTCACGGTTGAGGGCGGAGACGATGCCACTGGTCACGGTGCCGGTCAGGCCCTCGGGAGAGCCGATGGCGACGACCTGGTCGCCGACCTGGAGCTTGCCGGAGTCGCCGAGCCGGGCCGGCTTGAGACCGCTCGCTCCCTCGATCCTGATCAGGGCGAGGTCCTTGCCGGGGTCGGTGCCGACGACCTTGGCGCTCTTGGTGGTGCCGTCGTGGAGGGTGACCTGGACGGTGTCCGCGCCCGCGATGACGTGGTTGTTGGTGATCACTTCGCCGTTCGCGGCGATGATCACGCCGGAGCCGGTGGACCGGCCGCCGGAGGTGGCCGCCTTGATCTCCACGATGCTGGGGCTGACGGCCTGCGCCACGGCGGTGACGCCCGCGCTGCGGCTGGCCGCGTTCTGCACCGGGGTCGGCCGGCCGGCGTCCTCGCCGCCGCCCGTCAGCCCGGAGACCAGCGCGGCGGACCCGCCGCCGACCAGGGCGGCGACGAGGGCGCAGGTCGCGATGAGGGTACGGGCGCCTCGGCGGCGGCGGGGCGGCTCGGGGGG
>NZ_JBPQTX010000363.1:0-6625 GCF_051386555.1 Streptomyces sp. URMC 126 | reverse complement strand
CCTCCCGGCCCCCCGCCCGCCGGGGAAACCCTCCCCTCCCGTCGGCCTCAGGTGGCCGCGCCGTCCTCCCAGCGCCGCAGCAGCGCCGGCAGCGCCGTCCCGATCGGCTCCCGGATCACCTCGTCCGCCCGCTCGTCGTACGGCGTCGGCTCCGCGTTGACGATGATCAGGCGGGCGCCGTGGTCGGCCGCCACCCCCGCGAGCGCCGCCGCCGGGTTGACCGTCAGACTGGTGCCGACCGCGAGGAAGACGTCGCACGCCTTGGCCACCGTCAGCGCGTCACCGAGGACGGCGGGGTCCAGCGGCTGCCCGAACATCACGGTCGCCGACTTCAGGATGCCGCCGCACGCTTCGCACGCCGGGTCGGGGTCGCCCGCCGCGACGCGCTCCAGCGCGGCCTCCATCGCCGACCGCGCCCCGCACTCCGTGCACACCACCGAGCGGGCGGAGCCGTGCAGTTCGAGCACCTTGCGCTCGGGCAGGCCGGCCGCCTGGTGCAGCCCGTCCACGTTCTGGGTGATGACCCGGACCGGCGTCCCGGAGCGCTCCAGGCGCACGATCGCCTCGTGCGCCGCGTTCGGGCGGGCCCGCAACGTGGGCGCGTCGCGGCGCATCAGCCAGGAGCGGCGGCGGATCTCCGGGTCGTTCATGTAGTACCCGTAGGTGACGAGCTTTTCCGCTTCCGGGTCGCGGCGCCAGAGGCCGTTGGGTCCTCGGTAGTCGGGGATGCCCGAGTCCGTGGAGACGCCTGCTCCGGTGAGGATCGCCACCAGGGGGTTCTTCGCCATGGGGTGAGGGTACGCAGCGGGGTGGCGCGGGGCGAACGGAAATTGCCGGGCGCGCTGTGCGCGCCCGTGGGGTTGGTGCCCCGGTCCCTCCCCCAGAGGGGGCACCCCCATTTCACCGTTTCTTGGGGGGGGGACCCCCCCCACCCCCGAAAGCGGCTTCGCCGCTTGTCCTCAATCGCCGGACGGGCCGGAGTCGTCCGCCGGCAGGCTGTCCATGAACGAACTCACCGAGAACACCGCCCGCCCCGGACCCGCCGGGCCGTAGCCGGGCGGGGACGTGAGGCCGAACTCGTCCATCGTCGCGCGGTAGGTCTGCAGCAGCCGGATGTGGTACTCCAGCGGCGCGCCCTCCGGGTTGGCGCGGCCGAGCGGCGTCGTGGGCTCGGGGCACCAGGTGGTGAACCGCGGGGTGATGCCGCGGGACATGAAGAACCGCAGCCCCTCCGCCGTGGAGGCGACGGCCTCGTCGACCGTGGTGAACCCGGCCGGGGCGGCCATCTCCACGCCCGCCACGAAGTTGGGGATGACGTTCCGGGGGCCGAAGACCTCGGCCGAGTCCAGGATGCGGCGGTGCCACTCGTCCCGGCCGACGTAGCGCTCCTTGCCCGGGCAGTAGAGCTCGAACAACCGCCGGTCCCACACTTCGTAGTTGGGGTGATAGATGCGGATCCCGTAGTCGTGGAACCGCTGGACGTCCGCCTTCGGCAGGGCCTGGGCGACGACCTTCCCCGTCCAGCGGCCGGGGAAGCGCTCCTCGATCGCCTGCGCGTAACGGCCGTAGAAGTCGGCCTCGGTGAGCCCGTCCACCCGCGAGGTGATGGAGCCGCCGGTGAGGGTGTACGCGCGGGAGGCGCCGGCCGTGTCGTGCTTGTCGATGATCTCCAGCGCCTCCAGCACCTCCTCGACCGACTTCACGCCCGTGTACGGGCGGCCGGCCGCCTTGTGCTGGCGCCAGTTGTGGTTGATGTCGCAGTACTGGCACTCCTCCTTGGCGCCGAAGTACTGGCAGACCCGGAAGACCGTCAGGTAGATCAGGTAGCCCCACTGGATGGTCGGGGCGACCTCCATCACGGACTTGCCGTTGGCCAGCGTGTGCCGGTAGTAGTCCGGCATCGGGGGCAGGCCCACGTCGGCGATGTGCCGGCCGTCCAGCATCAGGCCGAGCGCCCCGTCGGGGGTGGCGCCGACCCGGTAGGGGGACTGCGGGTTGACCCGCACCGAGACGACCGTGCGCCGGAGCCCGTAGGGGCCGCCGGTGAGCACGATCTCCTCCGGCGGGCGGCGCAGGGCGGCGGCACCGAGCTCGGGGAGGGTGCGGTGGTCGAAGGAGAAGATGAAGTACGACTTCGGTTTGACGTCGCCGCCTTCCTCCCCGGTGAGCGCGGACTCGTCGAAGGCCACGCCGCCGCGCAGCAGGTCCTCCTTGATGACGGCTTCCCGCGGCACCCCGGGGAAGCGGCCCATCAGGTCCTCGACCTCTTCCGTACGGCTGCGTCCCATGACCGCTTCCTCCCCGTCCCTTACGTCCTCGACGCCTTCGGCACCCTGCCCCCGGCGTCCCGCCTCGTCGTGCGTCACCCGGCCCCGCCGGGAAGCCGCCGCCCCGGCGCGGGCAACGACGCGCAACGGTGTGCGCCGGGACGGCGGTTGTGCCCCCGGGGCATCCCCCGGACGGAACCGACGGCGCCCGGACGGCACGCCGCCGATGCTAACGCGCGGGTAGGAGACGCCGGGGACCTAGGTCCGCGGGCGGATACCGGACGCTTCGTCACCGGTCGCCGCGCGGGGCGGCGACGGGAGGCGTCGGACGGCGTCGAAACGGCCTCATGGGCAGGGTGAACCGGCCATTCTCACGAGCGGATCCGGCTCCCGGCCGTTCCGTTTCGCCATCGCCGCGCCGGCCGCACATCACCCCGCTCACGCGACGGCCATGGAAAGCCGCATTCCGGGTGGCGGGCGACTTCAGGCCAGTCCCCTTAAAGCACTCGATTCACAGCAGCAACAAATTCACACTGGGACCACAAGCCCGGCAAGTTCTCCGCGCAGCACCATAGGCGATCGCATCGACGCGCCGTCGCACGGTCGCCAGGGTCGGTCGCGCGGTCGCACACCCCACGACACCACACTCCGGAGAACCTCCTTGATACGCACACGACTTCTCTCCCTCCTCGTCGTCAGCACGTCGACCACGGCGCTGCTGCTCACCAGCGGCGCGGTGGTGCACGCCGACGACCCCGCCCCCGCGCCGACGGCCACCGCCACGCAGCCGCCGTCCGAGGAACCGCCCGGGGAAGGGACGGACGACCCGACGGACGAGCCGTCCGAGGAGCCGTCGACGGAGCCCACCGACGAGCCGACGGGCAAGCCCGGCGACCCGTCGAAGGTGCCGCCGGACGGGAGCCCCGGAACGGAGTCCGGCGGCCCGGTCATAGCCGACTACAAGGGCCGCAAGATCAACCTCGCCGTGTCCTGGGAGGGCGCGACCAGCTGCACCGAGCTCCCCGGCGGGAAGGTCCACTGCTACGACACGGACGAGGAGGCGCTGACCGACCCCGCCCTCCCGGCCGCGACCCGCGCGGCGTCGCGTCAGGCCGACGCCTCCCCCGACGCGACGTTCAGGATGCCGAGCCGGTGCGTCACCGACTACTGGTGCCTGTACCAGCACGCCGACTACAAGGGCAAGATCCTCCGCTTCTCCGAGAGCGGCAAGAAGAAGCTCTCGAACTGGGGCATGGGCGACAAGCTGAGCTCCGTGTACTACCGGGTCAGGACCTGGCCGCTCAACTACGGCGACGCGGAGATCATCGACTCGCGCTCCTGGCCCGTGGCGGACCGCGTCAGGAGGCTCGACGCCGGAAGCATCAGCAAGGCGGGCGCCTACCCCAACTTCAAGCGGCTCGGCTACCCGGGTGGCGGCAACTGGAACGACAAGACCGACTACTTCCACGTCCGGCGCGCCTGACCGGCACCGGGCGGGCGACGCGGCAGCCGCGCCGCCCGGCGATCACCGCGGCCGCGGGCTCGGAGAAACGCCGAGCCCGTGACCCGTCCCGTATGGGGGAGGAGGCCCGTCAGGACGACGGGCCGTCCTCCCCGTCGCCGCGTTCCCGGGCGCTGTCGGCGACCCGCCGCAGCCGGGGATGGCGGACCGGCCCCTGCTCGGTCATCGCCTCGCCGACCATCGTGCGCAGGGCGTCCCGCAGCCCGTGCAGCGCGTGGTGGCGGGCGGGGCCCGCGCCCGGGTCCGTGCGCAGCTCGGTCAGCAGCGACCAGCACAGCGCCAGCATCACCAGGACGAACGGCAGGGCGACGAGGATCGTCGCGGACTGCAGCGACTTCAGCCCGCCCGCCACCAGCAGCACCGCCGCCACGGCGGCCATCAGCACCCCCCACGTGACCACCAGCCAGTTCCGCGGGTGCAGGGCGCCGCGGCTGGTGAGGGAGCCCATCACCAGCGAGGCCGAGTCGGCGCTGGTGATGAAGTACGTCATCACCAGCAGCATCGCGATCCACGAGACGAGGGTGGCCAGCGGCAGCGTGTCGAGCAGGGCGAACAGCGACGCCTCCGCGCCCTGCGCGACCGTCCCGGCCATGTCGGCGGCGCCCGTCATGTCCAGCCGCAGGGCGCTGCCGCCCATGACGCAGAACCAGACGATCGTCGCGCCGCTGGGCACGAGCAGGACACCGATGAGGAACTCGCGGATCGTCCGGCCGTGCGAGATACGGGCGATGAACGTGCCGACGAACGGCGCCCAGGAGAGCCACCACGCCCAGTAGAAGACCGTCCAGGCGCCCAGCCACGCGGAGTCGGTGAAGGCGCCCGTCCGGGTGGCGAGGGTGACGAGGTCGTGCAGGTAGGCGCCGGTGGCGGCGGGGACGGTGTTGAGGACGAAGACGGTGGGGCCCAGGAGGAAGACGAACAGCATCAGGCAGGCGGCCAGCGCGATGTTGAGCGTGCTCAGCCACTTGACGCCCTTGTGCAGGCCGGAGAAGGCGGAGAGGACGAACGCGGCGGAGAGGGCGCCGATGACGACGAGCTCGACGGACGTCGAGTCCTTGATCCCGGTGGTGATGTTCAGGCCCTTGGCCACCTGGAGGGCGCCCAGCCCCAGGCTGGTGGCGGTGCCGAAGACCGTCGCGAAGACCGCCAGCAGGTCGATGATCCGGCCCGGCCAGCCGTCCGCCCGCTCCTCGCCCAGCAGCGGGACGAAGACGGAGCTCAGCCGGTTGCCGCGGCCCTTGCGGAACCCGGCGTAGGCGAGGGCCAGCCCGGCCATGCCGTAGATGGCCCAGGGGTGCAGCGTCCAGTGGAAGAACGAGTACTCCAGCGCCGTCCGGGCGGCGGCCGGCGAGTTCGCCGCGACGCCGCTGCCCGGCGGGGGCGCGACGAAGTGCTGGAGCGGCTCGCCGACGCCGTAGAACATCAGGCCGATGCCCATGCCGGCGCTGAACATCATCGCGATCCACGCCAGGTTCCCGAACTCCGGCCGGTCGCCGTCCGCGCCGAGCCGGATCCGCCCGAACCGGCTGAGCGCGATGACCACGCACAGCACGAGGAACGCGTCGGCCGCGATGACGAACAGCCACGCGAAGTTGGACAGCACCCACCCGAGGGCGGTGGTGGACACCCGGTCGAAGGAGCGTTTGCCGAGCGCCGCCCAGGCGACCACCGCCAGGACGGCGACGGCGCCGACGGCGACCAGGGGGAGGTCCGGGCGGTCGTCCCGGTCCCGTGACGAAGGGGACGCGTCGGTGGTCTCGGTGCTCATGACGCCCCACTATGGCCGGATTGGGGGGCATTCCCCCGGCTGGCACGCCGCCCGGGGGATGGGCACCGCCCCGACCGCCGGATAGGGTGCGCGGGCGCGGCGCGGCGCGGCACCGGACGACACCTGGACCCGGACGGAAGGGCTTGCGGATGACCGACGCACATGTGCTCATCGCCGCGGACAAGTTCAAGGGCTCGCTGACGGCCGTCGAGGTCGCCGCCCACCTCACGGCCGGGCTGCGCCGGGCCGCCCCCGGCCTCGACGTGACGGCGCTGCCCGTCGCCGACGGCGGCGACGGCACGGTGGACGCGGTCGTCGCGGCGCGGCACGCCGGATTCGTCCGGCGGACGGCCCGGGTGACCGGGCCGCTCGGGGAGCCCGTCGAGGCGGCGTGGGCGCTGGCCGGCGACACCGCCGTCGTCGAGATGGCGGAGGCGTCCGGCCTCCGGCACGTACCGCCCGGGCGGCAGGCGCCCCTGACCGCCACCACGTACGGCACCGGAGAGCTGCTGCGGGCCGCCCTGGACGCGGGCGCCCGGCGGATCGTCCTCGGCGTCGGCGGCAGCGCCACCACCGACGGCGGGACGGGCATGCTCGCCGCGCTGGGCGCGCGGTTCCTCGACGGGGCGGGGCGGCCGCTCGGGCCAGGGGGCGGCGCGCTCGCCGCTCTCGCGCGAGCGGATCTGTCCGGGCTGGACGGGCGGCTGGCGCGGACGGACGTCGTCCTCGCGTGCGACGTCGACAATCCGCTGACCGGTCCGTCGGGGGCGGCGGCGGTGTACGGGCCGCAGAAGGGGGCCTCTCCGGGGGATGTGGCCTTGCTGGACGGCGCTCTCGGGCGCCTCGCGCGGGTTCTGGACCCTTCCCGGGCCTCCGCCCCGGGCGCCGGTGCCGCCGGCGGTGTCGGCTACGGCGCGCTCGTCGGCCTCGGGGCCGTCTTCCGGCCCGGGATCGAGGTGCTGCTCGATGTCGTCGGCTTCGCGGACGCTCTTGAACGGGCCGATGTGGTGATCACGGGGGAGGGGTCGCTCGACGAGCAGACGCTTCGGGGGAAGGCGGTGGCTGTCT
>NZ_JBPQTX010000362.1:0-6660 GCF_051386555.1 Streptomyces sp. URMC 126 | reverse complement strand
CCCCCCCCCCGACGCGAGGAGTACGCGCCCCATGACCCACCTCCCGGCCGGCAGCGCCGCCCGCGGTCCCTACGCGCTGGACGTCGACCCCGCCCGCGCCGGGTGGGACCGCTCGGCGCTGCGGGTCCTCGCCCTCCCGCCCGGCGGGGCCCACACCTTCGCCACCGGCGACAGCGAATGGATCTTGCTGCCGTTGGCGGGCGGCTGCACGGTCGCCGTCCTCGACACGGCGACCTTCACCCTGCGCGGGCGGGACAGTGTGTTCACCGCCGTCACCGACTTCGCGTACGTCCCACGGGACGCGCGCGTCACCGTGACCGCGCCGGCGGGCGGGCGGTTCGCGCTCGCCGGGGCCCGCTGCGAGCAGCGCTTCCCCGCCCGTTACGGGCCCGCCCCGGCCGTCCCCGTCGAACTGCGCGGCGCGGGCGGCTGTTCGCGGCAGGTCAACAACTTCGCGGCGGCGGACGTGTTCGCCTGCGACCGGCTGATCGCCGTCGAGGTGCTCACACCCGGCGGCAACTGGTCCTCGTACCCGCCGCACAAGCACGACGAGGACCGGCCGGGGGAGGAGTCCCGGCTGGAGGAGATCTACTACTTCGAGATCGCCCCGGGCCCCGGCGGCCGACCCGGCCTCGGCTACCAGCGGGTGTCGCCCTCCCGCACCGGGGGAACCGATGTCCTCGCGGAGGTCCGTACCGGTGACGCGGTGCTGATCCCCGACGGCTGGCACGGCCCGTCCGTCGCCGCGCCCGGCCACCCGATGTACTACCTCAACGTCATGGCGGGCCCCGGCCCCCGGGAGTGGCTGATCCGCGACCACCCCGACCACGCCTGGATCCGCGCCACCTGGCCCCGGCAGCCGGTCGACCCCCGGCTGCCGCTCTACCCGGCGGGAGACGCCCGATGACCCCACGGACCGGAGGGAACACACGGACCGGCCGGACCCGGCGGCTGACCGTCGCCCAGGCCCTGGTGGAGTTCCTGGCCCACCAGTACAGCGAGCGCGACGGGCGGCGCCACCGGCTGATCGCCGCCTGCTGGGGCATCTTCGGGCACGGCAACGTCGCCGGCGTCGGTCAGGCGCTGCTGGAGACCGGCCGCGACCGCATGCCGTTCCACCAGGGACGCAACGAACAGGCCATGGTCCACGCGGCCGTCGGCTACGCCCGGACGGCGGACCGGCTCTCCACGCACGCCGTCACCACGTCCATCGGCCCCGGCGCCACCAACCTCGTCACCGGTGCCGCCCTCGCGACCGTCAACCACCTGCCCGTCCTGCTGCTCCCCGGCGACACCTTCGCGACCCGGCCCGCCGACCCCGTACTCCAGCAGCTCGAACACCCGGGTGCCGGGGACGTGTCCGTCAACGACTGCCTGCGGCCGGTGTCCCGGTGGTTCGACCGGATCACCCGCCCCGAGGCACTGGTCCCGGCCGCGTTCCAGGCGATGCGCGTCCTCGCCGACCCGGTGGAGACGGGCGCGGTGACCCTCGCCCTGCCCCAGGACGTCCAGGCGGAGGCGTACGACTGGCCGGAGGAGTTCTTCGCCGACCGGTTCTGGCACGTCCGCCGCCCCGCCCCCGACCCGGCGGCCGTGGCGGAGGCGGCGGCCGTCGTCCGGTCGGCGCGCAGACCGCTGTTGCTCTGTGGCGGCGGGGTACGGCACAGCGGCGCGGAGGAGGCGCTGCGCTCGCTCTCCGAGGCGACGGGCATTCCGATGGCCTTCACGCAGTCCGGCAAGGGCGCCGTGCACCACGCGACGCGCACGGACGTCGGCGGCATAGGGCACACCGGAACGGCCGTCGCCGACGCGCTGGCCCGGACGGCGGACGTGGTCGTCGGCGTCGGCACCCGCTACACCGACTTCACCACCGCCTCCTCCACCCTCTTCGCCGCCCCCGGCGTCCGCTTCGTCAACCTCAACCTCTCGTCCGCCGACGCCCACAAGCTCGCCGGCCTCGCCGTCACGGCCGACGCGCGGGCGGGGCTGGAGGCGCTGGCGGGGGAACTGGACGGCTACCGGGTGCCGGAGGAGTACGGACGGGAGTACGCCGAGGGGCGGGCGGCGTGGGACCGGGAGGTGGAACGCGCCTTCGCCCCGCACCCGGACCCGTCCGCCCGTCCGACGCAGGCCCAGGTGCTGGGCGCGCTCGACCGGCTCGCGGACGGTACGGACGTCCTCGTCAACGCGGCCGGCTCGCTCCCCGGCGACCTGCACAAGCTGTGGCGCTCGCGCGGCGGCGACTACCACGTCGAATACGGCTACTCCTGCATGGGCTACGAGATCCCGGCCGCGATCGGCGTCCGGCTGGCGGGCCGCGGCCCGGTGTGGGCGCTGGTGGGCGACGGCACGTATCTGATGATGCCGACAGAGCTGGTGACGGCGGTGCAGGAGGGGCTGGACATCAAGGTGGTGATCCTTCAGAACCACGGCTACGCGTCGATCGGCGGTCTGTCGCGGGCGGTGGGCGCGGAGGGATTCGGCACGGCGTACCGGCGGTTGGCGCCGGACGGTACGTACACCGGCGACCCGCTCCCGGTCGACCTGGCCGCCAACGCCGCCTCCCTCGGCCTCGACGTCCTCCGCGTCCGGGCGGCCGGCGAGCTGGACGAGGCGCTGGCGGCGGCGCGGGCGGCGACGCGGCCCACATGTGTCCACGTGGAGACCGCGACGCCCGACAGTGTGCCGGGCGCGCCGCCCGCCCAGGCGTGGTGGGATGTGCCCGTCGCCCGCACCGCGACCCGCCCGGCCGCCGTCCGGGCGCGGGAGGAGTACGAGCGGGCGGCGGCGGCCCGTCGCCGCCATCTGTGAGGGGCGGGAGCGTCGGCGGCGCGTGGGCGAGGACGGGGCAGGGCACGGCACGGCAACAGGCCAGGGACGGGCGCGGCACGGCACGGCACCGGTGAGCACGGGACCGGCGAGGACGGAGGAACACCGGGGCGCCGCCGCGCCCCGGCGGCTCCCGAGGCGCCGGCCCGGAGACGAAGGAGCGTTGGAGATGACGTCGGAGACGAAGACCGTCAACCACTGGATCGGCGGCCGGCCCGTCGAGGGCACGTCCGGCGCGTACGGGCCGGTCACCGACCCGGCGACGGGCGAGGTGACGACGCGGGTCGCGCTGGCGTCGGCGGAGGAGGTGGACGCCGCGGTGGCGGCGGCGAAGACCGCGTACGCCACGTGGGGGACGTCCTCGCTGGCCACCAGGACGTCCGTCCTCTTCGCCTACCGCGCCCTGCTCGACGCGCGCCGCGAGGACCTGGCCCGGCTGATCACCGCCGAGCACGGCAAGGTGCACGCCGACGCGCTCGGCGAGGTCGCGCGCGGTCTGGAGATCGTGGAGCTGGCCTGCGGGATCACGACCCAGCTCAAGGGCGAGCTGTCGACGCAGGTGTCCAACCGGGTGGACGTGGCCGCGATCCGGCAGCCGCTGGGCGTGGTGGCGGGCATCACGCCGTTCAACTTCCCGGCGATGGTGCCGATGTGGATGTTCCCGCTGGCGATCGCGTGCGGCAACACGTTCGTGCTGAAGCCGAGCGAGAAGGACCCGTCGGCGGCGCTGCTGCTGGCGGAGCTGGCCGCGGAGGCCGGGCTTCCGGAGGGCGTGCTCAACGTCGTCAACGGCGACCGGGTGGCGGTGGAGCGGCTGCTGGAGCACCCGGACGTGGCCGCCGTCTCGTTCGTCGGCTCGACGCCGATCGCCCGGCACATCCACGCCACCGCCTCCGCGCACGGCAAGCGCGTCCAGGCGCTCGGCGGCGCCAAGAACCACATGCTCGTCCTGCCCGACGCCGACCTGGACGCCGCGGCGGACGCCGCCGTGTCGGCCGCGTACGGCTCGGCGGGGGAGCGCTGCATGGCCGTCTCGGCGGTGGTGGCGGTCGGCGACACGGGCGACGCGCTGGTCGCGAAGATCCGCGACCGCGCCGAGAAGATCAAGATCGGGCCGGGTTCCGACCCCACGTCCGAGATGGGCCCGCTGATCACCGCCGAGCACCGCGACCGCGTCGCCTCGTACGTGACGGGCGCGGCGGCGCAGGGGGCGGAGGTCGTCCTCGACGGCACCGGCTTCACGGTCGAGGGGTACGAGAAGGGCCACTGGATCGGCCTGTCGCTGCTCGACAAGGTGTCGCCGGAGTCGGACGCGTACCGCGACGAGATCTTCGGCCCGGTGCTGTGCGTGCTGCGCGCGGAGACGTACGAGGAGGGGGTGGCCCTGATCAACGCCTCCCCGTGGGGCAACGGCACCGCCGTCTTCACCCGGGACGGGGGCGCCGCCCGCCGCTTCCAACTGGAGGTGCAGGCGGGGATGGTGGGCGTGAACGTGCCGATTCCGGTGCCGGTGGGCTACCACTCGTTCGGCGGCTGGAAGGACTCCCTCTTCGGGGACCACCACATCTACGGCAACGACGGCGTCCACTTCTACACGCGCGGCAAGGTCGTGACGACGCGGTGGCCGGACCCGGAGGACGGCGGGGTGGATCTGGGATTCCCGAGCCACAAGTAGACGGCAGGGGGAAACCGCGGAGGGTTTGCCCCGCGGGACACGTGAGAGGGAGGGGGCGGGGCAAACGCCCTGCTGGAACCAGCCCCTCCGGAACGTAAGCTCGTGATCATGCCCTGGTTGAGCGCCCTGAAGGAGACCGCCCGCTCCGGGCTGACCGTCGAGCGGGCGACGCTCGAACCCCTGGTCGCCCTCCGCAGTACGGCGGGCGTGGCGATCGTCATGGCCCTCATGCTCACCTTCGGCAGTCCCGCGTTGGCCGTCTCCTCCGCGTTCGGCGCGTTCGCCGCCGGCCTCGCGACGTTTCAGCGCAGCTGGCGGCCGAGGCCGGTGCTGGCGCTCGGAGTGGCGGTCGGGCTGGCCGTCAGTACGTTCCTCGGCTACCTGGCCGCTTACAGCCACGTCCTGTTCCTGCTGCTGCTGGCCGCCTGGACGCTGCTGGCGGGCATGGCGTGGGCGGTGGGGCCGGTGTCGGGGCTCGTCGCCACGCAGACGGTCGCGGTGATGCTGATCACCGTGACCCTGCCGACGTCCGTCGCGGGCGCGGCCGAACACGCGGGGCTGATCGCCGTCGGCGGCTTGGTGCAGGCGCTGCTCATCGTGGTGTTCCCGATCAGACCGTGGGGCCGGCAACGGGACGCGCTCGCCGACGCGCTGGCCGCCGAGGCGGACTACGCGCGCCGGCTGCGGCACGATCCGGTGGCGCACTTCGACCCGCAGCCGCTGATGGAGGCGCGCAACGCGGCGGCGGTCACGCCCCGCCAGGCGCGCAGCCGCCCGCGCCAGCTCGGCGGCCCGCGCGGGCTCGCGGAGCGGTTGCGTCCGGTGCTGGCGGCGCTCGCCGACCCGGTCGTCGGCGCGCCGCCCGAGGGCCCGGAACGCGACCGGGTCCGCGACCTGCTGGGCGCCGCCGCGACCGTCCTCGACGCCGTCGCCCGCTCGGTCCGCCGGGGCGGCCCCGTCCGGCTGCCGCCGGAGGCGCTGGACGTGCTCCGGGTGCCGGAGTCGGGGCCGATGCTCACGGGCCCGGCGCGCCGTTCCGCGTACCGGCTGATCGCGCTGCTCGGCGACGTGGTCGAGGGCAGCGACGAACCGGTACGGGAGGAGCGCCGGACGGCGGCGGGGGCGGCGACGGCGGGGTCGGTGACGGCGTCGACGGCGGGTTCCGCGTCGGCTGATTCCGATTCGACCGGCCGTTCAGCCCAGCCTGCCGCGCCTACCGCGCCTACCGGGTCCTCCACCTCGGCTCCGTCCTCGGCCTCCGCCTCCCCTCCGCCCTCCACTTCCGATCCGTCGGCCGGTCGTCCGCCGGAGCAGTACCGCCACCTTCTCCGTCCGACCGTCCACCGGCTGATCCCCCTCGCCCTCCGGGCGGTCCGGCGCGAGGCGCGCTGGTCGTCGCCGATCGGCCGGCACGCGGTCCGGCTGTCGGCGGTCGCGAGCGTGGGGTACATCCTGGGGACGGCGCTGCCCCTCGGGCACGGTTACTGGGCGCCCATGGCCTCCGTGATGATCATGCGGCCGGACTTCGCGCAGACGTACTCGCGGGGCGTCGCCCGCTTCGTCGGGACGGTCGTCGGCGTCCTCGTCGGCGCGGCCGTGACCGCCCTGCTGCACCCGGACCCGTATGTGTGTGCGGGGCTGGCGGTGGCCTGCGTCGGGTTGCTGTACCTGTTCACGGGCGCGGGGTACATCGTCGCGTCGGCGTGTGTCGGCGGGTACGTGGTGTTCCTGCTGGGGGTGGTGGGGGAGGGGTGGTCGCAGACCGTCCAGGCGCGGGTGGCCCTGACCCTGCTGGGCGGACTGCTGGCCATGGCGGCGTACGCCCTGTTCCCCGTCTGGGAGACGCGCCGGCTCCGCGACCGGCTTGCGGAGTGGTTGCGCGCCAACGGCGAGTACACCCTTGCCGTCCTCACCGCCCACGCGGACCCTGCGGGACGCAGCCCGCGCCGCGTCCGTGAGGCCCTGCTGGACGCGCGCGCGGCACGGCGCGAGTGGGAGGACACGGCGGAACGCGCCCAGAAGGAACCCGTCCGCCACCGCGGCCTCTCCCGCAGCGCCGAACGCGCCGCGGAGTCCGCACTCGCGACGATGGGCCGCGTCACGATGCTCATGGAAGCCCACCTCCCGGAGCCGGACGCCCCGCCCTCCCCCGGCTG